>JBFMAP010000111.1:0-3858 GCA_040755655.1 Microcaldota archaeon | reverse complement strand
AGTTGATCACGTTGATTGTCTTCAGCATTATCATCCCGAGCGCAATCATAACTATTCCCATGAGAAGTTTCATATATTTTCTCTTTCCGAGCCTCCACTCCTCCATCCTCTCTGCGGTGTAGCCTGAATTGAAGAGGATGAGAATCACCACGAGCGGGAGTACGAAAATCGCGTTGTAAAACAGCAGATAAAGGACTGCAGTCTGCGTGGAGCCGAGCGCGAGCATGCTGAGGATGGCGAAATAAACCCCTCCTGTGCACGGGAGTTCCACGAGCGAGACGAGGACCGCGAGCGCGAGCGCTGCAGGGAGCGAGGCGCGGTAAACGTAGCCCTCGATCATCGGCTTGTATCTCGCAGGAATCTCGAGCGAGAACCACTTTCCGTAGAAGAAGAAATCCTTTATGTTCACGAGGCCTGCGATAATCGCGAGGAAGGCCATTACCACGTAGACGACCATCACTATTTCGAAACTCTTGATCGTGGTGAGTATGCCCACGCCTGCGAGAAAGTATGTGACATAGACCGCCGCGATGTACGCGAGCCCTATTTTTAGGGCGCGCGCCTTTGCGCCCACCGCAGTGAGGTACGTGAGAAGAAAAATCATCACGGCGAACGCGCACGGGTTTATGCTGTCGACCAGCGCGGCAAGAAGGACGAGGTAGGGCGAGGGCGCGATGTCCTCCACGGTTATCCTCACGTCCGCCTTCGCGAGCGGGTCCCCGCACTCGCGCTCAAGGCATTTCTGCACCTCCTCTTCCAGGTGCGCCTGTATCGGGCCGTCCCCGAAAAGGTATTTGTCGCCTATGAAAACCATCGGGGTTGTGCATTTCGATGTGGGGATTGAGTAGTATTTGCAAAGCGCCTGCAGGTAGATTTGGTTTTTTCCTATGTCGGTCTCGAGGCGCGTTACGTTCAGCGAGGGGTATTTCGGGAGGAGGTAGTGGTTTATGTAGCCGTCGATGTTCAGGCAGTGCGTGCATGTCTGCGAGTAGAAGAAATAAAGTTGCGTTTTGTTTGAGCCTGCGTAGGAAATTGTTGCAAGCGAGATAAGCGCGAGGAGCGAGAGGAGAAGCACGAGCGGGTTTGCGCGCGTGTTCGTTTTTTTGTTTTTCATTTTTGTCATATTCTTATTGCACCCATCTGCTCTAAAATTATTACCCCCACGAGTATGAGCGTCGCGCCTATGAACAGGCGGAACGCGCCCCTGTTCTCCTCCCTCCATTTGTCTATTTTCTCTGGGGGAACCCCGAGATAAACGATTGCCGCGAGGATGATGAGCGGGAAAACGAGCCCCAAATTAAATGCCGCAAGAAGCTGGAGCGCGCCTGTCCTGACCGCGGAATCGCTCGAGGCCGCGTTTCCGAGAATATATAGATAGATGCCGCCGACGCAGGGCGCCTTCACGAGCGAGAACAGCGCGCCCAGCAGGAAGGAGGCGAGGAAATTCGCGCGGTACGTGAGGGACTCGATTATTTTCTTCGCGCCTGCTGGTGTTTCGATGAGTTTGCTCTGTGGGTTGTTGTAGTCCTTGATGTACCACGCGCCGATTATGATTACAAATGCCGCGATTATGTAGTTCAGGAGTTTCACGTCAATGTAGCTCGATGCGCTCAGCAAGCCGAAGCCTACCACGAGATATGTCGCAAAGATGCCGAGCGCGAAGAACATTGCGGTCATTATAAGGCGGGCCTTGCTCTTCGAGACCGCGAGCGAGTATGATACGAGGAACAGGAGGACCGCGAAAAGGCATGGGTTGAAACCTGCGATAATGCCTGCGAGGAAGACGCTCACTGGGTTGAGCGTGCTGAGCCCAAGCGCGCGCAAAATCGCGTCAAGCAGCGAGGGCGTTTTTGAGATTCCAACGTCAACGCGCTGGCACTCAGTTTCCGTGCACGAGTCGAGCAGGCCTCGCAACTGCGCCTCTGGAATTTCGCCCACGATGAACGTCCTTCCTCCGAGAATCACTGTGGGAACTGCACCCTCCTCAGGGGAATACCCGAATTTCTCATAATCGCGCGCCATCCTCTCCCTGTTCGCCGCGTTGTCCCAGACCTCGAACCTCTGGATGTTCAACTCATAATCGCCGCTTACCTTCTCCAACAATTTGTCGAAATTTAGGCAGTGCGGGCACGTGCTGCCGTAGTAAACAGTAACATTTACTGATTTAGCGCCCACCGCGCACGTGAAGAGCGCGAGGAGTAGCAGTGTAAGTTTTGTGTTTTTCATCTCATTACCCGTTCATCAGAGCGAGCGCTTTTTCGTGAATTTTCCTGTTCGCGCTCGCGACGAATGAAATTTTTTCATTTATATCCAACGAGATTTTTAAAGGCTTGCCCTTCCGGTCGGTGACGAGCGCGCCTGCCTTCTGCGCGATGCGGAGCCCTGGCGCGTGGACGGCGGGCAGGTTGCCGCGCAGGTCGATGAAGAGGTGGGTCGCGCCCATCGCGAGATAGCACAGGCCAAGGATGTTCGCGCCAATCCTCCTGATGTCCTTCACGCGCGAGAGAAGGGGGAGGAGGTCCGCGTAGTGCCCTCTTTTGTTCTCGTCCACTTCGACAATCAAACGCTCGAATCTCGTTTCGCGCGAGGCGCGTATTCGTTTGTTGTTTTTGTAGGCAAACTTTTCATCAGCGTAAAACTCGTCCCAGTGCGCCAAATCGCGCACGTACGAAAAGTAAACATCATGATAATCGCGCGAGCGCGAGAACGAAATGGCGAAGCAGTAGAACGGGACTCCGAGCCTGAAGTTGTCAGAGCCGTCGAGCGGGTCGCAGACAATCACTCCCTCGCCCTTCCCGCCAAGCCCGACCTCGCCCTTTTCCTCTGTGACCAACACCCGCCCTATTCTCGCGCGCGCTAGCTCTTCAATCGCCATATTCTCAATCTCGACGTCAGCGCGTATGCTCCGCTGGCCTATCGCGTTCGTCCCGAGCAGCGTGCGCGCATTTCTTTTTTTCGTTATTTTTATTGCGCGCGCGGAGAGTTGCCTGCATATGCGCAGCAGGCTGCGTGTGTCCGTGTCCATGGGTTAAGTATAAAAAACAAGTTATAAAAAGTGTTAGATGTGGTGAGATGGCGGGCGAGGTTTTCTTCTCAAATGAAAAAGGGAAAATCGCGGAACTGGTTGAGCGCGTGCTGGATGTTGACAGGGGCGACGTTGTCGCAGTGAAGCTGCACGTGGGCGAGTTGGGGAACAAAACGCACCTTGGACCAGAGGTTGCGAAAGTCGTAGTTGAGAAGGTTCGCGAGCACGGGGCAGAGCCGTTCCTAACTGACAGTCGCACGTGGTACAAGGGAAGCAGGAGCAACGGGCGCTCGCATGTGCAGAACGCGCTCGCGCACGGGTTCGGGAGGGCTGGCGCGCCGTTCAAAGTCGCGGACGAGAGGGGCGGAGTGGATTACGAGGCGAGCGGCATCCTAAAAACTGTTGAATTGGGCGCGCTGTTCGAGAAGGCGAACTGTCTTTTCGCAATTTCTCATGACAAGGGGCACGCGCTCGCGGGTTTTGGCGGCGCGCTCAAGAATCTGGGTATGGGGTGCGCGACGCCGGAGTGCAAGCTCGCGCAGCATCGCACGGTTGGGATTGAGATTGACGAAGGCAAATGCACGGGGTGCGGAAGGTGCGCGGAAATCTGCGAATACGCTGTTGTGCGCGAGGGGAAGCGCCGCGATGAAAATGAAAAATGCTGGAGATGCCTCGCGTGTGGGGAGGAGTGCCCGCAGAAAGCCATAAGGCTCGTGAACCAGGAAAACTTGCAGCGCGCGCTCGCGTCTGTCTCGCTCGCAGTGAAAAATTTATTCAAGGGCAGGTGGGGCTTTTTGAGCGCTGGCATAAACATCACGCAGGAGTGCGACTGC
>JBFMAP010000110.1:0-3867 GCA_040755655.1 Microcaldota archaeon | reverse complement strand
CTGGTCACCTTAGGGTTTACCCTCTTCCTGGGTTTACCCATGGCGAGGGCTACGAAGCGGGCTCACAAAAAGCTATCGGAGAACGAGGCAGAAGATTCACGTCGAGTTTGAATTATGGGATGACGCCCCCCTAGCGCGGTCTATCATTTCTCCTTGTACTTCCGCGCGGTCTCAGGCGGCTTGAAGAACGCGTGGTCGGTGTCGATGCGCGCGCCGTCCTTTCTAAGCGGCGAGCTTTTTCCTGAAAGCAGCAAAATGAGAAAATGAAATCCAGCGCGCACTCTCTGCACGACGCCCGGGGCGGAAACCGCGCGCCCAGGGGCCTTTTTCAGTTTTGGAACAGCCATGCGCTCACCTCATTTCCAATCTTCCAATCAATTCAAATCATCAAATGTTCTCGTATATTCTCAGCAACTCGTTGCAGTGCGGGCATTTCAACACCCCGCCGTCGCCTGCCTGCCTCGTGTCTATCGCCATACCGCACTTCGGGCATTTCGTGACATTAATGAAAATCCTCGTGATTCGCTTCTTCGACGTCGCGAGCTTGAGAAGGTCGTACGCGACCCCGTAGTTCGGGTCGAGTTCGATCGCCTTGTCGAAATCCGCGATCGCCTTGTCGTAACTCTACGTGTCCATGTGGCACAGCCCGCGCACGAAATACGCGCCAGCGAACTTCGGGTCCTTCTCCATCGCCTTGCTCAGGTGCCCGATGGCCTGCTCGTTGCGCTGCCTGTTCGCGTACGCGACCCCGCAGTAGTAATACCCGCCAGCATAATCCCATTCAAGTTCGATCACCTTGCTCAGGTTTTTCAGCGCCTCGTCCCCCTTGTACCTGCGCGTGTTCAGAATCCCGAGGTAAAAATAATTGCCGGCGTACGCAGGCTCGAGTTTTATCGCCTGCATCAAATCCTCGGCCGCGCGCTCATACTCGCCAAGATACATGCGAACGAGTCCGCGGTTGCGGTACGCGGCTGCGAAACTCTCGTCAATCTTTATTGCCTTGCTCAAATCCGCGAGCGCCTCGTCGTATCCCTCCAAGTCGATGTACGCGAGCGCGCGCTTGAAATACGATGGCGCGTACTCCGGGACGAGTTCTATCGCCTTGCTCAGGTCGTCCACGGCAAGCCAGGGCTGGCCGTTGTTCAGGCGCGCGACCCCCCTGAGAAAATGGGGCGCGACGTGGTTCGGCTCAACTTCCATCGCCCGGGTTAGGACCTCTGTCGCCCCCTCGAAATTCCCGTCCGCGAGCTTCCTCTTCGCGTCCTGAAGCAGTTCGCTTATGCCCGGCATAGACACGCCGACATTTATTGGGCGAGATGTTTATAAATATTCTATACAATATACGTTCGGTGGTGAAATGCCTCGTGTTGCGAAAAAAACTGTTGCGCGCGCAAAGCCGGCCGAGCGCGCCGTGAAAGTAAAGCGGCTGTATCGCTCGCGGACCAACAAAATCCTTTGCGGCGTCTGCGGCGGGATAGCCGAATACGTGGATGTCGACCCGACGATAATCAGGCTCTTGTGGATAATCGGCACAGTGCTCACAGGCATTTTTGTCGGCGTGCTCGCGTACATCGCCGCCTGCCTCGTGATTCCAAAGAAGCCGGAGTGAGCGGAGCGAGCAAAAATATTCTCGGGGATTTTTTTGGACAAAAAGCGCGCGGCTCTAGGACTTGTGGTCGGGCTTGTATGCCTTGCCTCGTATTACTACTACGTTATGCCCTATTCGGGTTTCTGCGACCGTCTTGCGCGCGAGCACGCATACATGCCTTCAGATTGCAGCTATCTCCTTCTGGGCGGGTTCTCCCTTCTCACTGGCGTGCTGATTTCGCTCGTGAATCTTGCCTACGGCCTTACGCGCGAGGAGCGCCTGCGGGCATACGAGTTCGTGCGCCGCTCGCCTGAGCAGAACGCGCTCGGATTCCTGGGCGCCTTCAACTTCTTCGCAGGGCTCATCCTCATCCTTTCAGGATACTCGTTCGGGTTTTTCATCTTCATCATCGGGCTCGTGCCCACCCTCTACAGTTACACCGAGGAGCAGGACAGGCTGTACAGGAACACCGCGGTGACCTTCATCCGCGAACTGAAGCGCGACCTCATAGCGGATGTTGTGAAGGCCAAGGAGTCAACGCCTTCTCGACCCAAAAAAGCACAACTTCCAAAAGAAGAAAAAAAACCAGAACAAAAACCGGCAGAACTCCCGCCCGCGCCAGCACCTGAGGAGCGCGAAATTCCGGCAGGGGAACCTGCAGAAAAACCAGTATCGCAGGAGATGAACGATCTCGAGCAAAAAATATTCGAAAAATTCGGGAGCAGCGGGGTGAAGGTTTTCAGGCTTATCGATGGAAAGTCCAGCGCAGAGGACATACTCGCGCTCACAGGGCTCAGGCAGGAGCAGCTTCTGGAACTCCTCGAGAATATGGAGGAGGAGGGGTTCATCTCGCTCGATTAGCCGGGATTCACCTTGCGTAAAATTTAGGCTTCCTGTCTTTCATCACGTCATTCGGACCGCCCACTTCCTTGTTCCTCGCCAAAAGCGGATTTATCTCAACAACTCTCGACTCCTCGTTCTTTTCGCCAGCGCGAAACATCACCTCGCCGCGCGGGCCCGTTACCTGCGAACTTCCGACGAACCGCAGCCCGCGCTCATTTCCCACGCGGTCAGCGGTGATTGTGAAAACGCGGTTCTCAAGCGCGCGCGTCCTCATCCCCTCTGGGCAGAAAGGAAGCACGAGGTTCGCGGGGTGCGCGATGATGTCAGCGCCCTTCAGCGCGAGCGTGCGCGCGGACTCAGGGAAAAACCAGTCGAAGCAGACCATCATCCCAATCTTCACTTTTTGGAATTCGAAAACGCGGAAGCCCAAATCCCCAGCGGAAAAATATTTCTTCTCGTTGCTGAAGAGATGGATTTTCCTGTATTTCACCACTCTGTTCGGCATCACCGCGACGGCAGAGTTGTAAAATCTCCCCCCGTCCCTCTCGGCAATTCCGGCGACTATGCACATTTTTTTCTCCCTCGCGATGCGCGCGAGTTTTTGCGTGGTGCGCCCTTCCGGGATTTCCTCTGCGACGCGCGCAACTTCTCCTTTATTCCTGAAATTATACCCTGTGCTGAAAAGTTCAGGAAGAACCGCGAGGTCGGCGCGGAGTTTGCGGAGCGCGCGCTCGGCGTTTCTCACGTTCTCCTCGACTTCGAAAAGTTTTGGATTTGTCTGAATAAAGCCGACCCTCAATCTCATGCTTTTCATACTCATACACCTTCAAATTATGTATGTCCATCTCTTGAATTTTTGAACGATAATCATATAAAGCCCTTTTTTACAATAACTCAACGTCTTTTCCGTTTCGAGCAGGATTATCAATTGGGCTGCTAGGAGGTGGGAATTATGGATGCGAACAGAAATCGTAGTCTGTTAATTCAATTTCTCACCTCATCAATCTTTCTACTCCTTAGCGTAAGCTTCGCTCATGCTGCTGCGATCACTTTAAACCTGACATCTGGTTATGTTGGAGACACTGTAAAAATCAATGGTACTGCTTTTGGTGCCAACGAACAAGGTATCGTAGTTATATTCAACTCAACCACAGTAACGCTTACAGGCGTTGATGGAACTCCAACCAACGCAAATGGTACTGTCAATGCCAGCGCTTCAGGTGCTTGGAACGCGACATTTGTAGTTCCGGCACAGGTGCGTGGTGTCCATGTCCTTAATGCGAGTGGAAATACCACAACTGGTGGTGTGACCACAACGTTCACAATAAACCCACGCATCACAACATTCTCACCAACCTCAGGCTACGTCGGTGACACAACCCTCATCACAGGAACAGGGTTCGCAAACGAGTCCCTCACAGCGCAGCTTGACGGCA
>JBFMAP010000109.1:0-3981 GCA_040755655.1 Microcaldota archaeon | reverse complement strand
GCGGGACGAGCGGGTATATGCGCGATGTTGCGCTTGACCACGAGATGGTCGATGCGCGCGATGTTGAGGAGAATTTCTGCTTCAAGGGAGACGGTTTCAGCGTGCGCGCGTTCCCTGTGGAGCACGGGATGGACGCATACGGGTACGTTTTCGAGGAGGAGGAGAAGAGGAATTTCGACAAGAAGAAGGCGGAGAAACTGGGGATAAAGGGGAGGATGTTCGGCGAACTGCAGAAAAACGGCGAGATAAAGATAGGCAGGAAGAGAGTGCTGCTCGCAGATGTTACCATTCCGAAGAAAGGAAAAAAAATCGTTTATTCTGGGGACACGATGCCGTGCAAGGGCGTTGAGCTTGCGAGCAAAAACGCGGACGTCCTAATACACGACGCTACTTTCGGGGATGAGATGAAGGAGGAGGCAGGTCTCAAGCTTCATTCCACGGTGAGCGATGCGGCGAACATCGCGAAAAAGGCAGGCGCGAAAAAACTGATTCTCACTCACATAAGCAACAGGTACAAGGACGCGCGCGCGCTGGAGGAGCAGGCTAGGAGGATATTCAAAAACTCGGAAGTGGCGCGCGACGGGATGGAAATTTTAATCTAACTCATACCCCGATTCAAATCGCATTCTTCTAAACACAAATCCACAGCTTCTTCGAGATTGGCGAGCGCTTCGGTATAAGTTCTGCCCTGGCTCGCGACTCCGAGTTCAGGACAGTACGACACGTAGGCGACCTCGCCCTTGGTTATGACCGCGCTGAACTTTCTTTTTCTTTTGTGAGTCAGTCTTTTTTTCATAGTCTCATCCTGCCTTCGTGCCGCCGCCCGGCGGGGTGCGCGGCTGCTTCGCGAGCTCTATTCGCGGGGGCATTATCGGCGGGGAGAGGTTCAGCGGGCGCACGACGAGAATCCCGTTCGTGCCGCACGTGTAGTTTATGCTGTTGAGAACCATCTCAGCGAATCCATCAGGAAGTTTTCTCTGCGCCTTCTCCTTTCCCTCCTTTCCTTTCTCCTCCTTCGGCCAGCTTTTCGCGATTTCCGCAGCGGTCTTCGCGTCCTCTGTCGCGTAAAGAACGCCGCTTATCTTCAGGTAGCCCACGTCGTCCTCGTAATTCGCGACGTACGTGTAGTTTATCTCCACGTCGTTTCCCTTCACGGCGACGGAGTCGAGGTTTATGTTCACGCTGAGACCGCTCACCGCGTCCTCCTTCTCCCTTCTCGCCTCGACTGATATCAGTTTGCCTCCTGTTATCATTTTATCGACCTCCAATGAAAATTATATCTCCTTCTCAGCGCCAACGCGCATTATTATCGGCTTCACGCGCGTGCCAACGTCCTTTGCGAACTCCTCAGGGCTCTGCTTTATCCTCTCGTAGGTGTTGTAGTGCATCGGTATCACGAACCTCGTCTGCAGTTCGCGGCACGCCTTCTGCGCGCCTATCGGGTCCATAGTGTAAACCCCGCCTATCGGAATGAGCGAATAATCCGCCTTGATTCCCATCATGCCGCTGAACTCGTACGTGTCGCCGGCGTGGTAGATGCTCTTCCCCCCGCGCTTTATTACGTAGCCGACAGGGTACGCGGACTGCGGGTGCATCGCGTTTACGACCTCCACATCGACATTCTTTACGGTGAAGGAGTCGCCCACGCGCACGTCAACCTTGAACCTGTCGCTTATCGCGAGCATGCTGAGCGCCGGCTTCGGCGCGACAACTGTCGCGTACGTTCGCTCCACAACCTCCTGAATTGTTTCCTTCTCGCAGTGCGTGGGGTGCTCGTGCGTCACGAATATCAAATCAGCGCTCTTTATCTCGCTCGCCCTTATGGCAGGCGGGATTGCGCGCGGGTAGTTCTTTATGTAGCCTTCCGAGAAGAAGGGGTCCACGTATATGACGCTGTCCTCGAGCCCGAGCTCGAAACTCGAGTGCCCGAGGTATTTGATATAACCCATCCTCTCGCCCATCTCACTGCTATCCTATGCAAATCCACAAATTTAAATCTATCTACCATCGGCAAAATCGGAAACCAACATTTTAAATAACTAATTCGCGTAATTACCTCATGCAAACGCGTTCGGCAGCCGTGTTTCTATTCCTGATGATGCTCGCGCAGTCAGCGCAAGCCTCGTTCGAACTCTCCTCCTTCTCCGTGACCATACAGGCTTACAAGGACGGGCGCGCGCACGTGACAGAGGTTTTCAACATATTCCTCACTGACTCCGAAACCGCGGACACGTATGAGCGCGCGAAGGGCGCGATAAACCTCACCGTGGAAAGCTGGAGGGCTCAGACAAACCTCCAGGCGCTCCGCTACTACGTCTCGAATGTTGACGCGAGCTCGGTCATCCTAAAGCCCCAGAGGATCGCGCCACCGAACCCGATAACAGGCGCGCGCGACACCTCCATAATAGTCGAGTACGACACGCTAACCCCCCTTTTCAACACCACGCAGACGAAGCCGCGCACGACGCACTACGAGCTCGACAGGAGCCTGATAGTGTTCGAATCCTCTGCGAGCGGGGAGATAATAATACCTGAGAAAAGCAACCTCACCATAATAATACCGAAAAACGCGATGCTCCTAGCGCTCAGCCCTCAGCCGGACGTCCCGAGCGAGGTGAGCACGCCGAGCAGCACGCAAAACGTTTTCACGTGGCTCGGCAGGAGCACGCTCACGAGGTTCAGCACCGTTTTCGAGACAGAGGAGACGCTCGAGAGCGAGGTGATAGGTTTCTTCAGGGACAGTCAGGCGAGGTTCGTGGATTTCATCACCTCGATCTGGGGAGTCCTTCTCGTGCTTGTTGCCCTGATAGCGCTCGCGGCCTGGTTTTCCGCGAGAATCAGAGGGCAGGGATGAGATGCTCCACCAATACGAGAAACTTGTTCTAGGCGCGCTAAAAGACGAGAAGCGCGCGCTGTCTGTTGATGAAATAGCAGCGCGCACGAAACTGAAAAAAGACTCCGTGATGCGGGCGTGCTACTGGCTGAAGGAGAAAGGCGCTGTCGAAGTTCATGAAAAAAAGGAGGAGGGATACGCGCTCAGCGAGGAGGGCCAGCGCTTTTTGAAAAACAAATTCCCGGAGCAGCGCGTCATGGAAAAGGCAAGACGCGCGCCGGTGCCGCTTGGCGAGCTGAGCGAGGAGGAGGCGCGCGTAGGGCTTCCCTGGGCCGTGAAAAACAAGTGGGTCTCGTTCATTCGGAAGGACGGAAAAAAACTCGTCGCGCTGACCGATGAAGGAAAAAAATCGCTTTCGCACGAATATGCGCTCGAGCGCGCGCTTGGCAGCGTAGCGAACAAAAAAACCGATGACGCGCGGGCGTTGTTGGAACTCCTAAAGCGCGGCAGCATAACGAAAACCGAGACAAAGGAAATTGCTGTCAATCTCGCTGAAAAAGGGAGGGCGCTTCTGGCCGGAGCGGTTGCGCGCGAGGAGGTTAATGTTCTAACGAAGGAGCTCCTCACGAGCGGGAAATGGAAGGAGGCGAGCCTGCGGCCTTACAACATACACGCGCCTGTCGAGAAGGCAACTCCTGGGAAACCCCATCCCCTGCGCGCGCTGATAAGCAGGATAAGCGACATATTCGGCGAGATGGGTTTCGAGGAGATGGACGCGGGCCTCGTCGAATCTTCGTTCTGGAACTTCGACGCGCTCTTCACCCCCCAGGACCACCCTGCGCGCGAGCTCGCGGACACGTTCTACCTGCGCGCGCCAGAAAGGATGCCGCTTCCGAACAAAAAAATAGTGGACGGGGTGAGGCGCGCGCACGAGAGCGGATGGAAATACGAATGGTCCGAGAAAATCGCTGAGCAGCCAGTTCTCCGCACGCACACCACAACAGTATCGGCGCGCTATCTCGCTGACATTCGCGAGGGGAAACGAAAGACGCCCTCGAAATTCTTCTGCGTCGGGAGGGTGTTCAGGAACGAGGCCACGGACTTCAAGCATCTCGCGGAATTCTACCAGGTTGAGGGAATCGTGGTCT
>JBFMAP010000108.1:0-3987 GCA_040755655.1 Microcaldota archaeon | reverse complement strand
GTTCGCCGCAAGGCCAGAATTCGGAATTTTTTCCAAGGAGATGGAAATCATCGCGAAAAAAACAATAGGCGGCGCCTCGTTCGCCCAGACCCTCATGAGGCTGAACTCGCGCTTTCACTCGCGAATATTGAAGAGGACGATAAGCCTCATAATTCAGGGCCTGGCTTCCGGTGGCGAGATGGCGGAGATTCTCGAGCGGACTGCCTGGGATGTGAGGAGGATGCAACTGCTCCAGAAGGAGATTTCCGCTTCCCTGCTTATGTACACTATATTCATAGTCTTCGCTGCCGTGATAGGGGCGCCTGCCCTCTATGCGCTGTCCTTCAAACTGATAGAGATGATAACGCACATATGGGCCGGGATAACCGCAGGGGGATTGGAGATATCAAAGCTCAGCCAGCAGAGCGGGATGCTCCTCATCACCCCAACGCCTCCTGGGGTTAAGCCGTTCGAATATTACTATTTTGGAGTGGCCTCAACCGCGCTCACCGCAGTAATGGCCTCGTTCATAACCGCGTGCATCTCGACCGGCTCTGCCAGGAATGGCTTCAAGTACATACCCTTCTTCCTCATCGGCGCGCTCGGGGTTTTCTTCGGGGTTACTTACCTGTTTGATAAGATGTTTGCCGGGCTGACCGGATGACAAGGGGCGAAGTTGCGCGGCTGGTTGGCTGGTTCTGTGGGTATAAAAAGAGGACTAACTCTAACCTCTAACTGGAAGTATATAAAATAAAGAAAAAAGAGCCCGGGCCTAGGCGGATATCCTTGTGACTATGTCCGCAACTGCTGTTCGGGTGAAGCCGCTCTCGTCCGTATACAGCACGTAGATTTTTGTGCGGAATGGAGAGCCTGCCCGCGCGGATGAGGAGGTTATTGGTATTACCGCATCATTTGTATCCCTGCAGCTTAGCGCAAAGGCTGTGACGGGTATGAGTCCGTCCGCGCCTGCTTCTATCACAACTTCGTTGGTAGAACCAAGACCAAAATCTTCCGGAGCGCCAGGAGATGTGCTCTGCGTGCATCTCGCACCGGTGATTGTGATCCTCTGGCCTCCGAGGTTCGCTATCGACATTGCCGCTTGTACGTTTGCCGCGCCCCTCCAAACGTTAAGGCTCTTGCAGGATAAGGCTCCTGACGGAAACTTGCAACTCTCGCCCGGAGCAGGCGTGAAAACGCCCATGTAGAACAAGGCAGCCAGAACGACAACTATAATCAGTATTGCCCAGCCGTATGTCATCAAATATTCCATCGCGCTCTGTCCCTTTCTCACCATATCCTCACCACCCCAACTAAAATTTCACGTTATAGATAATGTGACACTGTTTCATCTTTATCAGACACTCCTTTATAAATCTATCTATCAAAATATCCACCATTAAATACGAAAACTCAGAGGTGAACCACGTGTTGGATGAGGAGGAGGAAGAGGAGGAGGAAGAGGAGGAGTGGGACGAGGAGGACCTCGACGAGGAAGAGGAGGAAGAGGAGTAGGGCTTTATTTTTTTGTTTTTACGTTCCGGCTGTTTCTATTTTTCCAAGCGCTTTAACTGCCTGACGGTTTTTTTCGTTTTTTCGCCGGTGGGCTTTCTCCTTAGGAATATGAACGCGAGCGCGGCGATAAGCACGAGGGAGATGACGATTATCGCGCTCTGCGTCTCGACGCCGGTTTTAACGGGCATGTTTTTGAGCAGGTATGCGCTCCTTGACTGGATGAAGTTCGAAAGCAGGACCGAGTCCGCGAGCCTCCCCTCGCCTGCGGCTTTCTTCGCCTCTGCGAGCCGCGCGGAGAGGTTGCCTATCTCGTCGTTTGTCTGCGCGTCCCCGCGCGCAATCTCCGCGACCTGCTTGAGCGCGAGCCTCGCGTTCTCGTACGAGAGGTTCGCCTTCTTTTGCAGGTCCGCAAGCGAGGTTTGCGCCTGTGAGGAAAGCGAGCGCAGTGTGTCGAGCTCGTCCTCGGCCAGCGCGAGGCTGCGCGCGTTTTCAATCACGAAACTTGTCTTGTTTCTCGCCCTGCCCATCGCGTCGAAAACGTTTTCAAGATGCGCGGCCGTCGAGGATGCCGTATTTTTGATGGAGGGGGCGGGGATGTCGGAAAACGTTGTCTTTGCACCTTTCCTCACCGTGTCATCGACGGTTATCAGAAGAGCGCGCTCGAGCGCGGCCAGATTTTTCTCGAGCTGGAGTTTCGCGTCCTTGAACTCGTGCCGCCTAGACGATATCCTGTTGAAAACGGCCTCTGAGATCGCATCTATTGAATCAGAAACGTTCTGCATTATTTCGCCGGATGCCCCTATGCTCGCGAGCGCGGCGGTCATGTCGCCATTCTGAATTCCCGAATCCGCGAGCGCAAACCCCTCTTCGGCCTCGCCCACGAGTTTTTCGAGCGCCGAAGTGTCGGCAAGCTGCCCAAGAAGCAGCGCGATGCGTTTGGCGTTGTTTATCTGTTCAGCCAGCTCGCTTCTCTTCGAGGCGAGGGTTTTCGAGACGCCTGCCGACTCGAGGGCGGATTTTGCCTTGAGCACGAGTTCGGTCGCCTGCTCTATTTTCCCCTGCGCGCGCAGCAGGCTCGCCTGCGAGACAAGAGCATCGGCATCGCTTATTTTCGCGCGCATCAATTCTGCTTCCCCCACATAACCCGCATTCATCAGCGCATCCACGGTATCGTTCGCGCGCATCCTGAATTCTGCGAGTTGAGCGAGTTCGTTTTCCAGAGAATTTGTTTTCATGGTTTTGACGTAGTCAGTTGAAGTCGAGAGGATTAGGTTCTGCGCGCGCATCGCCTCCCCAATCGCGTCGGCGTATTTCAACTCGCTCGCAAGAATTTCTGCGCGTGAAATTGCGGTCTGGACTGAAGCGTCCGATGATAGGTTTTTCGCTTCAGCTAATTTTTTAACGTCTGAAATCAGCGTGCCCGCGTACGCGCTCTGGTTCTCGAATTCATAAGAGACGCGGTAATTAGCGGGCGGGCCTGGCGAGAGGCGCGGGACGAGCCAGCGAACATGGAGGCCGACGTTGGTATTTTTTATCTCGAGGTTTTTCGTCTCCGCGCCCCCGAGCCCCAGCACGCTCACAGAGCGCTCGCGGATATTTGCTTCAGGGGGCTCGAGGATTTCGACAGGGACATCCCGCAGCTCAACCGTGGTTGCGCTCACGCTCATATCAAAAGTTATTCTCGAAATAGCGCCGGACTGCACGAGGGTTGGATTTGTTTTTTGAATCGTGTAGGGCTCGGGTATTGAATACTCGAACAAGACTTCGCCATCGCCAACGTCGACTTTGCTTAGCGTGACGGTCGCTATCGTCGCGTTGTCGAGCGCTGTTGATACGTTCGCCTCGGTTCCATCAAAAAAGGCGCGCGCGTTGTGTGGGTATGCTTGCGTTCTGATTGGGATTTTCAAAACCGCGAGGTCTGTTTTCGCGTTGAATTTTATCTTCTCCTTTTTCCTCGCCTCGTCAGCGCGCAGGTATTCAAAAGATTCAGCGCGCGAACTCGCTGATGCAAGGACCGCGCCTGTGCTCAGAGAAAATGAGTATGTCGTGTACGGCTCGACGCTCGAGAGAAGGATTGTTATCCTCTCGCGCGTGAAAACCACATCGGATATTTCGCTTGATTTTTTCGTTATTGTGTTCGCGGATGGTGTTATTGGAAGATTGTTTTTTATCTCCACCAGAACCGGTTTTGTTGATGCGAGGTTGAGGCTGTTCGCGAGCGAGACGCTCACTGTTACTGGCGTTTCCCTGTCCAGTTCAGGAACCTCGTCGAAAAACATTTTCACTTCCGCGTGCTTTTCCATGTGCTCGGCGAGCAGGCGCGAGGAGTATGTTTGTAATTTGTTCGAGAGTTGCGCGTAGAAGGATTGCAACTCCTTGTATCTCCCGAGCGCGAGGCGCGGCTGGATTTTTCCTCCTGAAACCAACTCGCGCTCATACTCGGAGAAGCGCGGGTAATCCGAGCCGAAAATGGATGACGAACCTGAAACGATTTCC
>JBFMAP010000107.1:0-3988 GCA_040755655.1 Microcaldota archaeon | reverse complement strand
CGGCCCTAGGCGTTCTTCATCTTCGCCTTTGCCACGTAGCCGGCCTTGTCCAAGTAGTACATGTACCCGGATTCCTTTGATATCCTCTCGCTGCCGACCCTCTTCTTCGAGCCGCTTCTGTTGATTTTCATCGGCGCTCTCCAAACATAGCCGTCCTTTCCGATATAGTAGAGATATCCGTCCTCCCTGCTGACTCTTTCCTTTCCAACTCTAACTCCCATGGCTGTCACCTCGGTAATAATTCAACCGTCGTATTTTTATATATATCGTTGAATCGCTGACGTGCGCTCCGTCAGAAAAAAAGCGCTATTTTTTGGTCTTTTTCGGTTTTTTCTCCGTCGTAGGTGGTTTTGCCGACGGCGCAGCCGGAGTTTCCGCCTGTTTTTTCGCCGGAGCAGGCACGGCCTCCTTCCTCCTTATTTTTTTCGCGCAGTTCGGGTCTATGCACATACTGTACCCGCGCCCGCCCCTCGGCTTCACGAATATCACCGGGGTTTTGCACTGCGGGCATACTTTTCCGGTCGGTTTCACATATGCCTCGCGCGGAAGCGGGTAGGTGTTGTTGCATTTTGGATAGTTGGAGCAGCCAACGAACTGCCCCCACGAAACTCCTGTCCTCGGTTTGATTATCCTCAACTCGCCACCGCACTTCAAACATTTTCCGAGCGAGTTCTGCGACTCCATGAGTTTGAGCGCGTTTCCCAAATCCCTTCCAACCTCTCTTTCCTTCGATTTGAAATCGTGCAGAATCCTCGTGAGCGTTTTCTTCCCCTCATCAATTACCTCCTCCTTTTTCGTCTTTCCATCCTGAATCTGTTCCATCCTCTCCTCGAACTGCCGCGTGAGCTCCTCGTCAAGAATTGACGGGCAGTGGCGCTCGAGCGCATCCACGACTGCGAGCCCGAACGCGCTCACCACCATGCTTCTCTCGGAAACGTAGCCACGCTTGAAAAGGGTTTCTATTATCACCGCGCGCGTTGCCTTCGTGCCGAGGCTCAGGGATTCCAGAGTCTGGATGATTGACGCCTCAGTGTATCTCTTTGGAGGCTGCGTCTCCTTCTGCTTCGTCTCAATATTGTCTGCGACAACTTTTTCGCCCTGCCTGAAATCAGGAAGCGCGCTCTCCTCGAACTTCGCGTAGGGCGAGTAGATGTGAATCCAGCCCTCGTAAACCGTGCGCGCGCCTTCAGCAGCGTACTTCTCACTCCCAAATAAAATCTCAATCCGCATGCTCAATCGCGTCGCCCACTCCCCGAAGCACGCGAGAAACCTCTTCACAATCAGGTCGTAGAGTTTCATCTCCTTCTCGCCCACTTTCGCGAGAATGCCTGTTGGGTGGATTGCAGGGTGCGCGGGGTCCTCTTTTTTTCCTTCGAACGGTCTAAAGCGATTCTGCGAGATGAGAGCGCGTGCGTGTTCCTCGTAATTCTTGTTTTTTGCTATTTCGTTGAGGATGCGCGGCAAGTTTAATTTTGTGGGAAGTTTTTGCGAAGAGGTTCGTGGATAACTTATCATAGAGTTCTCGTAAAGAGTCTGCGCGAGGTCGAGCGTGTATTTCGGAGAGAAGCCGAAGCACTTGTAAGCCTCCAGTTGGAGGGAGGTGAGGTCGAACGGGGGATATGGTGGCTGCTTGAACTCGCTGCGCGCGACGCGCTCAACAACCCCCTCTTTCGAACTCCTCGCGAGCGCGATTTCTGCTTCTTCTTTTTTGAAAAACTTGTCCGCAATATGCGTGAACGTCGCACCCCTGCAGAGCGCGAGCAGTTGCCAATAGGGCTGTGGTTTGAACAAGGAGATTTCGCGCTCGCGCTTCGCGAGGATGTGGAGTGCAGGCCCCTGCACGCGGCCTATGCTCATAACCCTGCTCACGCCCGCGCTCCTGATTGCGTGCATGAGCGCGCGGCTCAAATTTATCCCGTAAAACCAGTCCAGCACATGGCGCGCCTCGCCTGCCCATATGTTGTTGTAGTCAAGTTCTCCAGCGGACTCGTAAGCGCTTATCAACTCGTCGCGCGTGAGCGTGGAGAACTTCATCCTCTTCCCTTTTTCCGAGCCGCACGCAAACCTAATCGCGTTGAAGCCAATCATGCTTCCCTCAATGTCGTAGTCGCACGCGTTAACGAACTCGTCGCACTGCTTTGCGAGCGCGCGCAAATTATCCACGTATTTTTTCGTGTACGCCGCGTCCTTGTCCACTTCGTACGAGGGCGCCCACTCGATGTCAAAAACAGGATAGCCCCAGCCGGGCTTTTTCTGCCTGAGAGTGTAAACGTGCCCCACGACCGGCGCGACCAGAATCCGCTCCTTGCCGCGCGCGACCTCGAAATAGCGCACGCCCCCGCCTCCCCTCACCTCGAGCCTGCCCTCCGAGAGCGCGCCGGCTATCCTCTGCGCCACGTTTGGCTTCTCGCAGACTATCAGTTTCATATCATCAGCAGCAACAGCCTACAACTTTGAACAAACTACTTAATAAATATCGCGCCGACGTTTATTCATGGAATATATGTCGCAGGCGCGCGGGATTGGAGGCGAACTTTCAGGAGAGGCAGAGGATTTTTTTGTAGAGGAAATCACGAAGGATGGAACGGTTTTAGGGATTGGCGAGCAGATTCAGCGAAAAGATGAGGAGGGCGGGTGCGATTTCATCCATTTTGTTTTGCAGAAGAAGAACTGGAACACCCTGCAGGCGATAAAAGAAATTGCAAAAAATTTGCGCGTCTCTTCAAAGCGGTTTGGCTACGCGGGGAACAAGGACAGGAAGACGGTTTCAACGCAGCTCACATCTGTCTTTAAGTGCGAGGAAAGCGCGCTCCTTGCAACCCACGTAAAAGACATAAAGATAAACGGCGCGTGGCGCGCGAAAAAAAAGATTGAGATCGGGGATTTGCTCGGGAACAGATTTATGATACGGATACGCAACATGCGCGAAGCCGAGCCGTCCGAGCGCGTTCGAGAAATTTACGACGAGTTGGGCGGCGTTTTCCCGAATTACTTCGGCGCGCAGAGGTTCGGGAGCGTCAGGGCGAACACGCACCTCGTAGGGCGCGAGATTGTGAAGGGAAATTTCAGGTCCGCGGTGATGAACTACCTCGCGTATGTAGGTGAGGATGAAGAGGAAATGGAGGAGGCGCGACGCGCGCGCAGGGAACTCGCTGAAACGAACGATTTCAAACTCGCGCTCAAAAATTTTCCTCCACATCTGAAATACGAGCGCGTCCTTCTGCATCATCTCTCCGAGCACCCGAACGATTACGTGAGCGCGCTGCGAAGGCTCCCGCGCGGGCTCTCCCTACTTTTCGTGCATGCTTATCAATCGCATTTATTCAACGAACTGCTTGGCGAGCGCGTGGGGGATGGATTGGAGTTTGAGGAAGGGGATGTGACATGCGGCGAGAATTTCCGCGGATTTCCTGATGTGGAAAATGCGCGCGCAGAGAAGGGTGGGAAATTTCTGGTTGGAAGGACGATTGGATACGAGACCAAACCGAATGGAAGGGAGCGCGCGCTGCTCGAGCGCGAGGAAATCTCCACCGAAAATTTCAGGATAAAATCATTTCCCCAACTCAGTTCAAAAGGCGCGACTCGCGCGCTGCGCGCGCCGCTGAAGGATTTCAGTTTCGAGTTCGAGGAAAGCAGAGACGCGGGCGTTTTCCGCTTCTCAATTCCGGCAGGCGCTTACGCGACGGTCGCGCTCAGGGAATTCCTTGATGAGAAAATATAGATTAATATGCGTGCGGAAAAATATGGCGTGGTTTGATGCTGCTGGAGTATGTGATTTATTTCCTGACAATCTACGCGAGCGTGTTCTACCTAGTGACGTACATACAGAAACAGGAGGAGCTCGCTGACCCGAAGCCGACGCGCGAGCCGAGCATATCAATACTCATTCCCGCCTACAACGAAGAGAAAACGATAGCGAAAACAATCGAGTCAGTCCTCAGACTGAAATACCCCAAGAAGAAACTTGAAATCATCGTCATCAACGACG
>JBFMAP010000106.1:0-3990 GCA_040755655.1 Microcaldota archaeon | reverse complement strand
TTGGAGACCGCGGAGAAGGAGGAGGCTGTTCCTGAGATTGAAGAACTCGATATGATAAGTTAAGTGTAGATGATCCGCGTGATTTTATGCGACTGCCGCAACTTCCTCCGCAACTAAGCCAGATAACGCAGCCCCTAACCTCTGGAATAGACTATTTTATTCAGAGGTCTACGCGTGTGCTGCGCGTCTCATACAAGCCGACGATGAGGGAGTTCCGGATGACGGCGAAAATAACCTCGCTCGGGATGATGCTCATCGGGCTCGTTGGCTTCCTCATCACAGTAGTTTTCATGTTCATAGACAAGAAATGAAAAGGAATGAAGTGATGATATGATTTTCGTCTACCGCGTGACTGCAGGGCAGGAGAAAATCGTCGCGGATGTTCTTCGCACGAAAGTGAAAAAAGAGAGCCTGCCGATATACGCGCTCGCGATGATTGACGAACTGCGCGGCTATCTCATGGTGGAGGCAGGGGACGAGGTCGCTGTGCGCCACGCTGCGATGAGAATCCCGCACATAAAGGGCGTTCTCGGGAAGGCGATGAACCCAGCGGAGATCGACCAGCTCATCGAGGCGAAAGCGGTCGGGCTCACCTTCTCGAAGGGCGACATCGTGGAGTTGATAAGCGGTCCTTTCAAGGGCGAGAAGGCGCGCATAATAAAGGTCGAGGACAGCAACCGCGACGAGATAACCGTCGAACTAACGGAAGTCGCTGTTCCGATTCCTGTGACAGTGAAGATTAACACGCTGAGAATATACCAGAAGGCTGAGAAATAAAAGCGAGGCGAGAGGTGTATTTCCGTGAAAGTGACAGTTCAGGCTCTTGTGGAGGGCGGGAAGGCGACCGCAGGCCCCCCTCTCGGCCCTGCGCTCGGGCCGATGGGCGTCAACATGGGGCAGATAATCGCGACTATCAACGATAAGACGAAAAGTTTCTCCGGCTTGAGCGTGCCTGTGAAAGTCATTGTTGACAAGGACACAAAACAGTTCGAGATAGAGGTGGGCACCCCCCCGGTGAGCGCGCTCATCAAGAAAGAGTTAGGAATAGAGAAGGGCGCGAAGGCGAAGGACGAAAAAGTGGGCGACATCAGCATGGAGCAGGTGCTCAACATAGCGCGCGCAAAATCGGAAGTGACGCTCGCGAAAGGATTGAAGAACTCCGCGAAGGAGGTTCTCGGCACGTGCGTGACGATGGGCGTGACGTGCGGCGGGAAATCCCCGAAAGAAGTAATACGCGAGATAAACGAGGGAAAGCACGAATCTATGTTCAAATAGAGGAGGTATGGCGGGCTTATGTGCGTGAGAGAAAATTTCCTGCTGGCTCTTTTCCTTCTTCCCCTTATACCTCTTGCGTGCGCCTCCCCGGACGCGCTGATTTACAAATGGAGTTATCTCGCAGGGGACATCATCTCGCACTCCTCGCCTGCCGTTTACAAGGGGCTCGTGTATTTCGCTTCATACGACGGCAACCTTTACGCGCTCAATGCGACAACTGGCGCGTGGGTTTGGAACTTCTCGACCGAGTTTCCGACGAAAATCGACTCCACCCCAGCGCTTTCAAATGACGTCGTTTATTTCGGCGCGAGCAACAAACTTTTCTACGCGCTGGACGCGCGCAACGGCTCGCTGCTCTGGAGCAGGAGGCTCGGGGGCGAGGTCTGGGCTTCCTCGCCAGTGCTCTCGCAGGACTCTGTTTTCGTGGGCGCGCACGACGGGTTCCTCTACGCGCTGGGCGCGCAGAACGGCAGCATGAGATGGAAATTCAAGACTGGAGGGCCGATCGACTCCTCCCCGCTCCTCTACAACAACGTGGTTTATTTCGGCTCGAGCGACAAGAGCCTGTACGCGCTCAACGCGAGCACAGGTGAAAAACTCTGGAGTTTCGAGACAGGCGACGCAATCCACTCCTCCTCGCCTGCGCTTTTCAAGGGCGCGGTCTACATCGGCTCGTATGACAAGCACGTTTATGCGGTTCACGCCTCGAACGGGACGCTCAAATGGAAGTTCGCCACAGGCGGATGGATAGAATCCTCGCCCGCTGTCTCGGACGACAACGTTCTTTACATCGGCTCCACGGACAGGAAGGTCTACGCGCTGAGCGCGCTCACAGGCGAGTTGGTCTGGAACTTCACGACAAGTGAAATCGTCTTCTCCTCGCCGCTCTACGATGCGGACACAAAACTGGTTTTCATAGGCTCGGACGACAACAACATTTACGCGCTCGACGCGTTGAGGGGCGAAGTTGTCTGGAACTACGGCACAGGGGACTGGGTCCTCGGAAGGCCCGCGTTTTCGGGTGGGGTGCTTTATGTCGCCTCTCGCGACGGCCGCCTCTACGCTTTCAGCTCATTCTCATGCAAATTCACCGCCCCAAAGGAAGGCAGCACCGTTTACGGGAAGGAAACTACTATTTACGGAATCAGCGACGGGATATTTCCGCTTGAGCGCGTTGAAATCAGTTTGAACGGGACAGGCGGGCCCTGGAAACTCGTTGGCGGCACGGCGCGCTGGGCATATCTTCTGAAGCCGATAACCTCAACCTCCTACAACGTATGCTGCAGGACGCGCGACAATAACCGCACGCTCGAGATTCCGCCTTACAGGTGCATCGTCTTCTCCGCCTCGCAGACCGTCCCGCCGGTAAAAAAAGCGACAATCGATTATCCGGAAAGGGTTCAGCCAGGCGAGCATTTCTCGATTGTTTTCAAGGACGAGGAGGGAAAGCCCATCCCGGATGTTCTCGTGATAATACCCTCGCTCGCGTTCCAGGAATACAGCGGCTCGGACGGCTCCGTTGCGCTATCAATTCAGCGCGAGGGAAAGGTTGATGCCACGCTCGTCGCACAGGGCTACGGGCTCCCGAAGACGATAAGCATAACCGTCGCGCGCGAACTCATCAACTACAACACGGCGGCGATCGCGATCCTGGGCGTCATAATCGCGTTCATAATTTTCAGGAGGGTAATCCTGCACCATTAGCGCGCGGCCCCCGCCTCGTTTCAAACGATAGTTTAATAAATTTCAACTGCATAAAATATTGCTTATTCTTAGTGGTTTTTGGTGAAACAATGTATAAACAAACGCCAACCCTCGCAACGGCTTTGGCAGCGCGGACGGACCGGAATCGTTATGCCGACTATTTGGATGTTGTCGCCCCCCTTCCCCTGCTCGCAGGTTTGCAAAGGCGGCGCGCATTTCTAGCGATGCACAAGGACTTCTTCGACCCGAGGAAAATAAGGATTTGCGACACGATGAAAAAATAGAACCGGTTTTCATACCGCAACGTATTTAAGCAGCGGGTTCCAAGTAGATGCGATGGCTGAGGAAGAGGCGGGCGCGGCCGCGAGGACTGCGCGCGAGGATATATCCGTAGCAGAGGCGATAATGAAAGCGCACGCGCCCGGCGAGAGGCAGGAGGCGCCCGCGATACTGGAGTTCGGGCAGGAGGCAATCGAGGCGAACAGGGGCCACGCCATCGAGCGGCTTGCCGACATCAACAGGAAACTCAGCGAGGGCGGGCTTCTCCTCGGGCTCGAGCACAACCTTGATTATGACACCATCCTTAAGGCGAACGAGCACATCTGGTTCTTCGCGAACAGCCCGAAGCCCCAGACAGAGCAGGCGCTTTCCGAAAACCTGCGCGCGCTCTACAAAAATTCGGTGTCCGACGAAACCACGCTGGGCGGCCTGCTCGGCGCGAACATGGAGGAGGCTAAGAAGGCGCGCGACGAGATTCTTTCCGTTTATGCCCACTTTTTCATGACAAATGAGACGATAATCGAGGCTGTGAAGCGCAACGACACAAAGGCGTTCGAGAGCCCTGCCGAGGCGAGGAAGAAGGGCGTGCCGAACATAAAGGACGCAATCACGCACACCGCGAAGAAAATCATCGAGGAAATCGACAGCGAGACGCCGGACATGATACTCGACAGGCTCGGGAAGAACGTGGTGCGCGCGAACGAGCACGACGCGGTTTCAAAATTGCAGAAG
>JBFMAP010000105.1:0-4045 GCA_040755655.1 Microcaldota archaeon | reverse complement strand
GTCGAGGTTTTCAAGGAGATAGTGAAGGCGAACTACAGGCACCGTCCGCTCTCGAGCACGAAGCTGTGCGAGGGAAAGGGCGTGACGCGCGGGGCGATAGTTTACCACCTCAACAAGCTCATGCAAAGCGGGCTCGTCATAAGGAGGGGGAGAGCCTACTATCTGCGCGCCGCGAACCTCTCCCGCACGCTCGAGGAGGTGGAGGAGGACGCGCTCCGCACGCTCAGGCGCGCGCGCAGGATTTCAGAGGACATAGACCGCGCGTTCAACATGATTTGAACGTTGAATTTGTGAATTTGAATTTGTGATCTGGAGGGATGTTATGAATCCGTGGAAGAAAAAGAAAAGGGATTTTGACGATTTCGACGATATTGAAGATGAGTTCGAGAGGATACGGGACGAGATGGAGAGGATGATGGAGGGCGTGTTCCGCACCTCTTTCAACGTGAGCGAGGACCAGCAGCCTTTCGTTTACGGATTCTCGATGCGCGTGGGCCCTGACGGAAGGCCAGTAGTCCAGGAGTTCGGGAACGTGAAGCCGAAACTGAAGGGCGCGGAGAACGAGCGCGAGCCGCTCGTTGACGTGATTGAGGAGAAGGATGTAGTGAGCGTGATTGCAGAGCTTCCTGGAATTGAGAAGGAGGACATACACCTGAAGGCCACTGATGCAAGTTTGACGATTGATGTTGATACCAACGAGAGGAAATACCACAAGGACATAAAACTGCCCTGCAACGTGAAGCCTGAAAGCGCGAAGGCGAGTTACAAGAACGGCGTCCTTGATGTGAAAATGGAGCGCGTGGAGCCGAGGAAGGAGAAGGGGCAGAACATAAAAATCGAATAGAATGTGTAAAACGAGGAAATGCGGAAATAGGAGGCGATTTCGTGCGAGCGGTCAGGAGGCTGGCGAGCCTTGAGACAACAGCCGTTATTACGATGGGACTTGTTTTCGGGGTGATTGCAGGAATACTCGGCCTGATACTCTGGTATTCAGGCGCGAGCGGTTTCAGCGGGCTCGTGATGGCGCTCGCGTTCTCGTTCGTGCTGCTTGGCATTCAGTGGTACTTCGGGCCGACGCTCGTGAGATGGATAACGCATGCGCGCGAGGCTAAGAAGGGCGAGTATCCTGAAATTCAGGAAATGATATACAAATTGAGCAAGGCCGCGGGGATTCCCGTGCCGAAATTCTACATCGTAGAAAACCCGAGCCCGAACGCGTTCGCTTTCGGAAGGACGCAGGGAAGTTCGAACATCGCGGTTCATACCGGACTGCTGGGCGCGCTCAACAAAGATGAAATTGAATCAGTGCTCGCGCACGAGGTCGGGCACATAAAGCACAGGGACGTAATTGTAATGACTGTCGCTAGCGCGCTTCCCGTGATGCTTTACTACATCGTGCTCGCGCTCGGAAGCGGCGGAAGGGACAGGGACAGGGGAGCTGGAAGCGCGATGGCGGTGTGGTTCGGGGCGATGCTCGCGCAGTTTCTAGGTTCTCTCCTAGTGCTCTGGCTCTCGAGAAAAAGGGAATACTACGCGGATGCGTTCAGCGCGTACGTCACAGGAAAACCAGTAAATCTTATGAGCGGGCTTGCGAAAATAACCTACAAGGTTAACCCGCAGGCGATGCCCCAGAGCAACGCGATACGCGCGTTCTACATCGCAGACCCGGGCGTCGCGGAGAGGCAGCACATAGCTGAGATTGCGCGCGCGCTTGATTCGAAGAGCGACGCGCAGCTCGCAGAGGCGATTGCGCGCGAGAAGTCAAGGGGCGGGATGGAACTCCTAATGACGCACCCGCTCACAGCGAAGAGGCTTGACGCGCTGCTGAAAATAAAGAAAGAAATAGGCGTGCTGAAAATAAAGAAAGAAATAGGCGCGTAGAGCCAGCGTGCTTTTTTCCTCAGCCCTTAACCATTGTTCCGCTGTGCTTCTCGCCTTTTATCGCGCGCTCCACGTCACCCAATCTTCTCCCGTGCACGAAGTGCGTCTCTATCTTCGAGCGCGCGATTATTTTGCAAGCGAACAAATCGAACACGAAGTGCTCGCCTGCCTTTCTCTTGTCGTAACGGGACGCGAGCTCCACTAGTTTCTCGAACGTGAGGTGCGCGTATTTCTTCGCGTTTCTATTTCTTTTTGGGTTTGAATCGTATATGCCGTCAATCATGCTCAAATTAACCACGCGGCGCGCGCCCATCTTCTCAGCGAGAAGCACGGCATCAGAGTCGGTCGTGAAGCCCGGGATAGTGCCGCCCATGACGATTATTTTGTTCGTTGTGCTCGCGACCGCCGCCTGGTCGAAATTCTTAATTACTGTTTGATAGGCGTCCTTTCCGAGCGCTGCGATGAGAAGGAGCGCGTTCTGCCTTGTTGCTATGATAGCGCTCTCGTCGGCGAGGAACTCGTTCCCGCCTGCGCGCCTAACCGCTCTTGCATACACGCGCGCGGCGTTCCCCCCGCCAGTGACCACGGCGAGTTTGTACCGTTTGCCCATTTTCAGGAGAAGGCCTGCAATCTCCTTAATGTAATTGGTATCAGGCTCGTTGGGGTTGAGCAGGCTCCCGCCGAGCGAAATGACGACATCCACCATCCAACCACCTTAAATTTACTGTCCGCAGCATATTTAATAATTTTTTTAATGATTTATACCCATGGCAGAACTATCGAAAACAGTTGAACACATAATCCAGGAGCTCAAGGCGCGCGAGAAGGCGCAGGACAAACTTCTAGTTCTCGTGCGCGAGCTCGTGCGCGGGTGCTCAATCGCGATAAAGTGCATACACTCCAAGGACATGGAGGAGGCAGAGAGGCAGATGCGCGAGGTGGAGAGGCTCGTCAAAGAAGCGCGCTCGCTCGACAAGGGGTTCGAGAACATAACCGCAATCGCGTACCAGGAATACTGCGAGGCTAAACTCCTTCTCGCGCTCATCGCGAGGAGGAAACTCCCTGGCTACGAGGAGCTCGGCGTCCCGTTTGAAATCTACCTCCTCGGGCTGTGCGATGTTGTGGGCGAGCTGAGGAGGGAGATGCTCGAGGAGATGAAGAGGAACGACAGCAGGCGCGCGGAGTATTATTTCGAGAGGATGAACGAAATCTACGAGGCGATGCTTCCAATCCGCTTCTCGAACAGCCTGCTCCCGCAGTTCAGGAAAAAACAGGACGTCGCGCGCACGCAGGTCGAGCACGCGAGAAGCGAACTGCTGCACCACATACAAACAACCAGAGCAACACGAACGACACGAACAACGCGAGCAACAAGAAAAACAACAAAAACAAAAAAACGAAGACGATAGGCCGAGATGTGCGCGCTCGAGCGCGCATGCGCGTGTGTTTGTTTGTGTTTGGTTTGCGTTTATCGGAGGGATAAAAATGGCGAATATGTTGCTGATACCCGGACCCGTGGAACTGACCGACGACATAAAGCTCGCGCAGGGCGGCGCGATGATAAACCACCGGAGCACTGACTTCGGCGCGCTCAACGCCGAGATAACGCAGAACCTGGTAAAAATGTTCAAGTCGCAGGAGGCGTACGTGATTACAGGCTCTGGGACTGCGGCGATTGAGAGCATAATAGCAAGCGTGGTTAAGCCAGACGACCGCATGCTCTGCCTCGCGAACGGATTTTTCGGGGACAGGTTCTGCGCGACTGCAAAAATATACTGTAAAGTTGTTGAGGAGAAAAAGCAGTGGGGAACTGGGTTCAGCATAGAGCGCGCGAAGGACGCGATTGACAACAGCGACGCGAACGTGCTCGGGATGGTTTACAACGACACTTCCACAGGTGTGGCGAACCACATCCGCGACATATGCCTTTACGCGAAGAAGAACGGGATGTACACGCTCATCGACGCAGTTTCCGCGTGGGGGGGGCACCCTGTGGATGTGAACGCGTGGGGGATTGACGCGCTCGCCGCAGGAAGCCAGAAATGCCTTGGCGCGCCGCCTGGCCTTTCGATGGTCGCGCTCAGCGCCGACGGGGTGGGAAGGGTGGACTCGAACGCCCCGCGTACGTATTACTTGGATTTGAAGAAATACCGCGAATATGGAA
>JBFMAP010000104.1:0-4053 GCA_040755655.1 Microcaldota archaeon | reverse complement strand
ACCTCCCCCAGATGTTCTGGTCTATGGAGTATGGCTTCTTTTTCGTGACATTCATCGGCAGTTTCCTCTCCATCGCATATTCAATCTCCTCGTCCCTGAAAAGCTCCCAGTCCCTGATAGGGGCGATGACCACGAGGTCCTTTTTCAGCGCCCAAACGCCGTTGTCGAGCCTTATCTGGTCGTTCCCCTTGCCCGTGCTCCCGTGCGCAATCGCCTGCGCGCCCTCCTTCTTTGCGACCTCAACCAAATATTTAGCAATGAGGGGCCTGCCGAGCGCGCTCACCTCAGGATAAACTCCCTCATAAAGGCAGTTCGCCTTTATCGCCTGGTATATGTAGTCTCGCACAAACTCCTCTGTCGCCTCTATCCCGTAGTGCTTCTTCACGTTTATCTTTTTCGCGCCCCCCTCGATCGCCCTCAAATCCTCGTTCTGCCCGAACTCGAGCGTGAGCGTGATTACCTCAATTCCAATATCCTGGAAAATGTACGCGATGATGCTCGTGTCAAGCCCGCCTGAATACGCGAGCACGCACCTCTTTATGCCGCCGTATTTCTCCTTTGCAATCTCCTTAACCCTATCAAGCAGCACAGCCATGCCTTCACCTCTTTTTTCTATAATTGCATTCATATTAAATAACTATTCCCTCGCCGTTTTCACTGCATATTCCAGTATCTTGTCCGCAATTTTAGTATGCGTGGTTTGTTGTATCCCCATAAACTCGGGTGTCGGATTTACCTCGAGCACACAAAGGCCGTCCGCGCCCTCAATCGCATCGATTCCAAAAACCCCCTCACCCACAGCGCCGATGACCTTTGCCGCGAGCTCCACAAGTTCATCCGAAATTTCGCACGGCTCTGCACTGCCCCCGGCGCGTATGTTGCACGCGAACTTTCCATTTTGCGCGTAGCGGTACATCGCTGCAACTGGCTCGTTCCCGCATACAAAGATTCTGATGTCCCTCCCTCTGCTTGCGACGAACTCCTGCAGGTAATAAATTTTTTGCATCGGGCTTCCGAGCACCTCGCGGCAGCCTATCGCCGTCTCCGCAGCGTCGTCGTCATTAATCCTCTGCACGAGTCTGCCCCAGCTCCCCACGACCGGCTTGATTACGCACGGATAGCCCAACTCCCGCGCGGCTTTCTTGGCCTGCTCCGGCTCAAACGCGATACGCGTTTTGGGCATCCTGATTCCGCTGGCTGAAAGTTCCAGCGAGCATACACCCTTGTCCCCGCACGTGCGAATCGCATCGGACGGATTAATCACCACAAGGCCCGCTTTCTCGAAAAACATAGCCTCGTAAATGCTCCTCGAGTGCGAGAGCGAGCGCATGAGGATGAACCCCGTTTCCGTGTGCGCGCCATTGCCAAGGCTGAGCGCGAGCTCGCCCTCGCGAATCAGTTCGAGTGCAATTCCCTTCCGCGCCGCGGCTTGCGCTATCTCCCTGCACTCGAACGTCCATGTCGAATATACAATTCCTGCTTCCAACTCACTCGCCCCAGTCCTCAACTATCAACGGCGCCTGGCCGAGCTTCAGCGGCAGGACGCTCAGCACCTCAAGGTTACCGCCACAGTGCGGGCAGGGGAGTATTTCACCCATCTCAAGCGCCTTTTTCACTTCAAACTCGCCCGCGCATACGGGGCAACTTACGGCCACAGCGTTTTTTCCACCTTCAATTTCCATACCTACCACCGCGAATTTTTGCTCGCGCACATACTTGCGCAATAAAAAAGTTTATAAACTCCGTCGCGCACAATACAGATTTGAAACAAAGTGTTCCAAATGAAACAAAAGCGCTCTGAGGCAGTCGCGAACGTAGTGCGCATCTACATCAGGCGCAGGCCGTTTCTCCTCTCGTATCTCCAGGGGAATCTGCTGAACTACTCCCAAACAGCGAGGCATATCGCCAGCGAATTATACGGAAGCGCAAAGAACCACCATGCCGTCAAGGCGGCGTTGCTGAGAATGGTCCGGAGGGAGCGCGCGCAGAAATCGCATGAGGACGCGGCGCTCTCAGTATTGTCAGGCTCCTCCTTAGAGCTGCGCACCAAAATTGCGGTCGTGCTTTCAAAGAAGCCGCTGAAAATCCCCATCATTGCCGTTGCCTCAAGCAGAAGCGGGATAACCAGCATCATTGATGAAAAGAACGCGCCACGCGTGTCCGGCGCCGAGCGCGTCATCCGCGGCCTGTGCATGATTACGCTGTGCGCGAAGCCTGCGATTGAAAAAACGCCCGGCGTGATGGTCGCACTGCTGAGCGCGCTCGCAGATAGCGGAATAAATGTTGTCGAGTTTACCTCGTGTTATTACGACATACTTCTGGTCATTGATGAAAAGGATACGGCTGCGACACTTGAAACAATAAAAGAGCTCTCACGTAGCAATTAATCTCAACGCCTTCTTTTTGTTGCCTGCCTGCCTTTTCTTTCGTGATGAACCTCGTGCCCGTGCCTTTTTCTAAAAAGAACGAACAGAACGCAAACCGAGAGCGCGCCCATGACCGCAACACCTGCAAAAATGGAAAGCAGCGCGCCAGCGTCGATGCCCGCGCCAACCCCGGCACCCTTGTCGGGTTTAGCCACGACGCCCCCCATAATCTCTTTTCTCATCGCGTTCGTCGCACCCTCCAACTCATCAGCGAGTTTTCCCATCCTGTACGCGTTTAGGATTTCGCCCTTCTCGCTCGCCGCTTTCGCGCGGTAGTATTTCGCGTGCGCCTGGTAAACCCCGGCCCAGAAGTTGCCCATCCCCTTTCCAGTGATTTCATCCGTCATCCTGACCGCTTCTTCGTAATTCTCAACGCTGACCTCCTCGCCTGCCTCTGTTGTTGAGCGCGCGTAAACCGCGTCGAATAGCGCGGCCCCGTACCTCCCTTTTTCAAACGCGTCCTGCGCGGCGCCGAGGTGCCAGAGCGCGTCCTCGATTCCCTCCTCTGGTCGAGTCTCGAGATACTTCTCTGCCTCCTTTATTCTTTTGCGCGCGCTTTCCTTCAGTTTGCTTTCATCAACAGCCGCTCCCCCGAACTCGACCTCCATCATCCTCTTCGCGACGCTGCACCAGCTCCTCGCGTATAGCGCTTCCCTGAGGGCGGAAAGCACCTCCTCGTCAGTCTCGTGCCCGCCCTCCTTCACTTCCGCGATTTTCTTCTCAGCCCAGGTGAGCCTGAGCTGCGCGCCTATCAGCCACTCCATGTTCGCGTCCGTCATCCCTTTCTTATTCACCCCGGCCAGACATTCATCCGCGCGCGCAATTTCCGCATCCAACTCCTCCTTTGAAATTCTCCTGCGCGCGAGCAGCGACGCGTCAATCTGCGCGAGGAACATACTGTTGCCAGCGCTGTAAAGGTAGTTCTTCTCAAGAAGTTCCGCGGACTCGTTCAGTCTCGCGTTGAAATACGAAATCACCGCAGGGTCGGCGTTCTCGTTTTCCGTGAGCGCGCGTATGCTTCCATTCGCGTCCTCCAGCACCTCGCCCACGATTTTTTTGAACTCCCTGAACTCGCGCGAGTCCGTGGGCGGTATCCGCTCGAAGCTCCGGACCGGCTGCTCCGCGGTGACGCTCTCGACGTATTTTTTTGGTCGCGTCCCCTCCGGCGCGAAAACGAACTCGCTTGCGTCGTTGATATCCTCGACCTCCACGAGCGTTGTGTTGTATTTCTCGAGAAGCACCATTAGGAGCATTCTGGACGACGGGTCCTGCTCTGGTATCACGAGGTATTTCAGTCCTCGCGCGGACGCGGCCTTCGTCTTGTCCAGAATGCCGCCGACATCGCCGACAATTCCGTCGTCCTCGATGGTCCCGGTAATCGTGAGGTCCCTCCTTATCGTTTTATTCTCCATCGCCGCAAGCACAAGAATGGTCATCGCGGCGCCTGCGCTCGGGCCGTCGACTATGCGCGCGCTCCTGGACTCGCTTATCTTGAAAAGCACATCATAATCCCCCTCTGTTTTGTTAGCGAGCCCCATCGCGACCTCGACCGCTGTTTTCTCGGACGACTGCGTGTAGATGCCAACAAGCGGCTCTGTCGAGAAGTAAACGGAGCCGTCGCCAGGCC
>JBFMAP010000103.1:0-4061 GCA_040755655.1 Microcaldota archaeon | reverse complement strand
GGGCCGTTCGAGCGCGTGCCTGGCCTTCCCTGGCTGGTCGGATTCACCGGAGAGACGCTGGAGAGGTTCATGGTGAGCGCGTTCAAGCCCACGATTCTCGAGGAGGCGACCGCGGCGTACGAGACGAGCATGACAGTGCTCCACTACCAGAACCTGCTGCACAGCGCGTACTGGAGGGGCGACTACAGCCCGCAACTCGAGAGTACGAGGAGGCTGTGGCAGGGGAAGAGGAAGCACGGGTTCGAGTACACGTGGGGCGGGGAGATGTCTGAATTTGAATTTGACGAGGAAAAGAAAGTTTTCCGCGACGTCGACGACCACGAGGAGATTGCGTGCGCGTCTTGCGAGAGACGCGGAACGGACGTGATAATCGCGCACCTTCCGAACGGGAAAATCAAAATATTCAAAAAGACTTTAGGGGGCAGATGGAACGAATTAGGCATGATGAACCTCGAGGACGACTTGAGGAAGACAGAGGCGGCCGTGGACTGGACAGAGGGAAGGCTGGGCAGGTACAAGAAGGAGAGGGTGCCTCTTGGGAAAAGGCTCGAGGAGCTTCAACTCGATGGAAAGGCGTTCGGGAGCGACGCGCTCGCGAATGCGAGCATAGATGATTTGAGGGGGATAGTCGCGCAGAAGAAGGAGGACATCAAATTTTTCAGGAGCATGATAAACAGGCTGGATGCAGAGCGCGGGCAGGTGCAGAAGGAGGTTTTCGCAGAGGAGGGATGGTGGAGGTCGAACGTGCTCGGGGGCGGGTACCACCGCGCGATAGAATCGCTCGTGGCGCAGGAGGGGCACCCTGACGTCGGGCACAACGTCGGGGGGAAGAAATCCGGAATTTTCGGCGCGCTCGCGGGTTATACTGTGAGGGTTCCTGCCGCGTACGGGGGCCTTGCGGGAATGGGAGGCTACTTTGCGCAGGGCTATCACCTCATCGGCTATCCTGTCAGCCCGCCGTCCGAGATACTGCGCGCGAACTTCGCGATGGGGGGCCTGACCGGAAGGCTCCTGTATCCCACGTGGCTGATAGGGCACTACGCCGCGAGGATGACAAGGCCTGTGCTCACGTACTGGTTCGACCTGCGCACGCCCGAGGGGAAGAGCCCGAAGGAGCAGGTGAGGTATTTCGACGACTATGGCGCTCCGCTCGTGGAGACAGAGGAGACGATGAGGATAAGAAGGGAGATCGCAGAACTGCGCCAGAGAAGGGACGAGGAGGCGAGGGCAGAGGAAGCCGCGCGCTGGGCCAAGTTGAGGAAGATAATCGAGGAGGGGAGCATGCACGACGACGTGTGGCACAACAGGAAAGGAAGGGCGCGAATCATACTGAAGGAAAACGTGTTCATAAGGACCGAGGAGAACGGCAGGGAAAGTTTCTTTGAGACAGGCGAGGGCGGAGGCGAGCGTAAAATCACGCTGAAAAATGCGACGAGCCCAGGGGCGATTGCGAAGTTCAGTGCGCAAACCGTCAGGAACTGGGTTTTCCTTGGTTACGACTACAGCCCGATTTTCAGGGGCGGGGGCGCTGGTTCAGCGATTGCCAATCTGGTCACGAAGCCGTTCCTGAAACTGGGGGTCGACATCCCGACGAGCATGCTCGCGCCCATGTGGGCGCCTTTCGACGCGCGCCAGTACGACCTTCACGTCCCTGTGATTTCAGGCATTCCAGCGAGCGTCCCGTTCTTCGGGATGTTCGGGAGCGGGTTCAGGCAGAGGGAGAGCAGGATTCAACTCGAGAAGGGGGGGGACGTGAGCCCGCGCGACACAGACTTCGTTGGATTGAAGCAGGGCGCGCACAGGGTCGGGCTTTCGAAAGTCTCCGGAAAGGTGGACTGGGAGAACGACATGGGAAAAACTGTGATGGAGAAGGAGATACTCAAAAGAAGGGCAGGCGAGATTGGCGAGGAATTGGAGAGGGCAGGCGACGAGGCGGCGAGAAGAAGGCTAGAGAGCGAGAGGAATAAGGTGAACGAACTGATAGAGCAGGAGATGGACAAGAGGATGGACCAGCTGGACACCCAGGTCCTTGCTGTCGGTCCTGACAGGTCAGAGGCGCTTCGTTTCGCGCCTCTTTTCGGACCGAGCGGCATATTCAAAACTTATTACGGCGGTTTCAGGTGGGACCCGCAGTACTGGCCCCTGCCCTGGAGGGCGAAGCCTTTTGCTTTCGGAAGGCCGAGCAGGGTCACGCAGGGAAGGTTCGGGCAGATAGGAGTAGGCGGCGAGGCGATAGTTGACTGGATTATGACCCCGCCGAGCGGAATGCCCATCGGCTACGTGTCCGGCAGGAAACTCATGGGGGGCATGGACTGGGGTGACGCCGGCGGGTTCGACAGGGGATACAGGAGCACTGACACGCGAAGCGACAGGGACGCGAACCTGGAGCCTTACGCGGCGCACTGGTACATAAACAAGTACAGGGGAGACGTAACGTCCCCTGAGTACGAGAGGATGCTCGTGAACGTGGGCAAGATTCTCGTGAAGAGGGAGAAGAGCGTTGGGGAGGCTGCTGCAGAGAGGGGCGAGTGGCTCAAGAGCCAGATTGACTTCGAGATGCAGAATCCCTCGCTCGGTTTCTGGTCCCCGTGGTTGTATCTTTACGGCGGAATCAGGAGGAGATACAGGCAGGCGAAGAGCGAGGGCGACAGCTTCGGCGAGAGGCTGCTCAAGGCGGCCCCGGTCGTGGGCCAGCACTACGCGAGCCGCAAGGCCGCGCGCGCGGCAGGGTTGAGCGCGTGCCCTGAGTGCAACGGACAGGGAAAAATATCCTACGGGATTCCGTGCCCGAAATGCCGCGGCAAAAAATTCCTGTGAGCGAACGCGGACACCACAAGGTTTATTAGCATCCCGCGGAAATGATTACTGATTCTGATGGAAAGGAAAATCGCGCTTTGCACCTTGGCTTTTTTAATACTGCTTTTCGGCTGCCTTCGCACGAATCCGGAACAGGAAGTGAGAGTGATAAGCATCTCGCGCGACCTGTCCTGCTATGAGCGCGGGCAGTGTTTGTGCTTCGTGTGCCACAACGAGTCGCAGGAGATATGGAGCTTCAACCCGCTGAACCCGCTCGAGATAACGACGCCCTCGCTCTATGGGGGGTGGTGCAGGTTCGAGAGTTGCAACATCACGCACAGGGTCAGGCCGCTGATAGAAGGAACCGAAGACCCGCCCACAGGCGACTACCTGCGATTTTTCATGTACGGGCAGGGTCCATCGTTTGCCGCGTTCGATGAGGCGAATCCCTATTGCAACAACTCCCTCTCGCTCGCGGTGAGATGGATGACTGGAAACGCGTTCGAACCGCCTACGATTCCGCTCGGCTCGCGCGCAGCCTGCTTTCTGAAGAACAACGTGATTCCCGCGTACCTGTATTACACAGGAGGGACGAACATCGACGCGGTGAGAATGGGCGCGATAGCAGACGCGCTTGATACGAATGTTTGGGACGAGAACAGGATAATCGGCCCTGTGATAATCTCGCCAGAGGTCGAGTTCGACGCGAGCAATCCGGCAACCGTTGATGCGGTGAGGGAGCAGATACGCGCAATAAAGGCGAACTGCTCCGGATGCCTGATTGCGCTCACTCCTCGCGAGAACGACAGGGAAGGGGTGAGCGCGGTACTGAACGACACCTCCAATCCTCTTCTCACTGCGGAGATGGCGCGGGACGTTGATATGATAGGGCAGATGGCGCTTCTCAACAGGCAGCCTGACTGCGATTACAGGAAAGCGCTCTATGACAAGATGAATTTTTCAAGATGGGCGCTCGCGAACTTCAACAAGTCGACGATAATATTTTATTTCGGAATCGCAAACGCCTCGAACGACCTCGCGCCCGGAGGAACGGACAGTTGCAACTGGACGAACGAGCTCATTGCAGAGGCGTTCGATTATCTTTACATTCACACGCCTGACATGGTGGACAGCGGCATAATCGGGCTCGCGTATTACCAGTGGAAGGACGCGAGCCTCAACCCTTATGCGGACTGCGTCACGAACCCTGACCAGACGAAATGCAGGTTCGGGCTCGTGAACGGCAGTTTTGACGAGAAGCACCC
>JBFMAP010000102.1:0-4091 GCA_040755655.1 Microcaldota archaeon | reverse complement strand
GCCCCTGCTTTCTTCTCTAAGGAGCGCGGGCTTCACCACGAGGCTCGCGAGTGAAATTGCGTTCATATCGTCAAATCTCTCGCTTCTCATCCTCCCTATAGCATCCCTTGCGCGCTCGAGCGACGCTTTATTTCGTATTATGCCTACATCCTTCCACATCAAATGTTTAAGCGCGCCGACGACGTCAGCGTTTTCGCCGCCATTTTTTGTTTTGTTTGTTTCCCTCGTTTCATGCGAAATTTCCTCTCTGCTCGTTTTTTTTATTTTTGCCGCGCTCTCGCCTGCGCGCGCCCCGAACACGAGCGCCTCGAGAAGGCTGCTGCTCGCAAGGCGGTTCGCGCCGTGCGCGCCTGTGCACGCGGCCTCGCCGCACGCGAATATCCCGCGAATGTTCGTTTCCGCGTTTAAACTTGTTTTAATCCCTCCCATGCAGTAGTGCGCAGCAGGCTCTACTGGGATCAGGTCGCGCGAGACGTCGATTTTCGCCTCGAGGCAGCGCCTGAATATTGTCTGGAACCTGCGCGAGAAAAACTCAGCGTCAAGTTTGCGCGCGTCAAGGAACACCTTTCTCCCAGCAGCAAGTTGTTTGTAAATCTCGACCGCGACAACGTCGCGCGTGCGGAGCCCGCCTGGGTCCCCGCGTATGAAACTCTTTCCCAAATCGTTCACGAGAAGCGCGCCCTCCCCGCGCACTGATTCGGAGACGAGGAAATCGGTCCCGGCGAGAAGAGTGGGGTGAAACTGAACAAATTCCAGATCGCAAAGTTCGCAGCCTGCCCTATGCGCCGCGGCGCTCCCGTCGCCCACGGATACGCTCGGGTTCGTTGTTTTTTCGTAAAGCGCAGCGTATCCGCCCGAGGCAATCACAACTGAATTTGAATGGACAACCCCCAGCTCGCCCCCGCGCTCAACAAGCAGCCCAACGCAACCCTCGTTTTTAGTTAAGACGTCAACAACGAACGCGCTCTCGAACTCGGCCCGCTCCTCCGCAAGCCCGCGGACGAATTTTGTGATTTTCTCCCCTGTGGAATCCCCGCTCGCGTGAATTATCCTGTGCCGCGAGTGCGCGCTCTCCCTCCCGAGCGCCAAATCCCCATTATTTTTATCGAACGGCGCGCCTTCATCAACGAGCATTTTCACGCGCGCAAGCCCCTCGCGGACGAGTATGCGCGCGGCATCAGAATCGCACAGTCCGGCGCCGGCGTTGAGCGTGTCCCTGAGATGAAGCTCAGGGGAATCGTTCCTCCCGAGCGCGACCGCTATCCCGCCCTGCGCGTGAAGGCTGCTGCCGTCATCGGATTTCTCGAGAACGAGAATGCTCCTGTCCTTCTGCTTGCTCGCCTCGAGCGCTGCGCTCAATCCTGCGAGCCCGCCGCCCACAATAGCGACGTCGTATCTCTCGCCCTCGAGTTCGCGGGTATCGAATCCGGCAAGGTATCTAATCATAAAATCATGGGTAGATTTGCACGTGAAGATAAAAAAGTCTATCGTGACCGGAAATCAGCCGCCGGAAGTGTTGTTCGTGAGTTTTATGCCTATATTGCAAATGTAATCCCTGTCGCCGAGAACGACAACCAAATCCTCGTAAACGGTCGTCTCGTTCCTGCCGAACAGGCCGATGTAAAACGCTGGCGTGGTTCCGATCTCATCAACGCATTCGTCTATTATCCTGTTCTTCGTCTCATTGCCCATCATGCTCGTGCAGTTCCTATCCTCAAAAACGTAGTTCGAGACGTTTTTTCCGGCTGACGCGAGCTGCCAGGCAAGGAGCGCGCCGCAGTCGTAGACCTCCACCGCGTTCTTTCCAGCACCTGTGATGTCCATTATCAGCGCGACGCGCTCGCTCTCGCCGAGTTTTTTGGTGAATTTCTGCAAATTCTCGTTGACATCCGCGCCTGTCGCGTTTGCCGTTGCGTTCATCCTGTCCAGGATATCGGCCGCGTTGCCCGGCTCGCCGACGTTATAGTGGGTTTTGTTTTCATTCTGCGTTCCGTAGGCGTCTATCACCGCAGGCTTGAGGAGTCTCGGCATAAGAAGCATTGCCGCAAATAGAATCAGAATTAAAAATAATACAGGTACAAACCGCATAAACCCACCGCGCTGCTCATTTAATGACTTTCGCGATGTAGCATTTTTCCAGATATTCGACGTCACCGGCGATGTCCGCCCTCTTCTCGTAGAACGTGCGGAACGTCGTCTTGTTTGCCTCTGCCCCGCGTATGTAGAACATCGGAGTGTCCTCTATGAACTCGTAGCAAAGCTCGCTCGGGATCTCGTCCTCCTCATCGCTTCCGCGTATGCACAACCCGCCGTCTATGGTGTAATTCGAAACGAATTTTCCCTTCTCGCCCATAATCTTGTGTATCTCCCCCCCGCATTTGTCAATCGCCGCGACCTCGGCGTCCCCGAGCCCGCTTATGTCCTTTACGAGCGCGACCCTGTCGCTGCGCCCCAAGTCCTCGAGAAACGCGCTCAGGGAGACATCGCCGCTGAGCGCGGCCAGTTGCATATAAACCGCGAGAGACGAGCCGCCTACGAGTATGATGAGGAGCAGGAACACGATGGCCCACGCTATCCTTGACGTCCTGTGGAGCGTTATCAACCCCTTGGTAACCCCAATCACGAACAGCACTCCTGCGAGGAGTATCAGCAGAACGTCGACGGCGAGTATCAACACCGGGGGTATCGCCGGCCTGAGGTCCCTCCTCTGCGCGACGCTCATCGGCGTTATCATCCCTATAATCGCGATTACGTTGTCGCTCGCGCGCTTGAAAATCCTGCCGACAAAAGCGCCCACGTCGCCCTGCGTGTACCTGGCGTGCGCGTCTATCAGGCCGTTGCTTCTCGAGATCACGCCAGCGTATCCCTCCTCAATAGCGGAGACGTTATCAATGTTCAAGGGCAGGACGACCAGCGCGTCAGTCTCGGTCTTCTGCTTTTTTATCCCGTCAAGCTCGGCGAGCGCTGCCGCGTCGGGCGTCACAACCCACCCGGCTTTTACTATGACATCGTCCGCCTCAGCGCTCAGGCTCGTTATGTTCTCGTATCTCCCGAGGTAAGCGTAGATTTCAGACCTTGTCTTGTTAAGCGTTGTGTTGTACTCCTGAAGGAGCGCGCCGAATTCAGAATAATTCCGCGTGACGTTCATGACGTTTGCGATGCGCGCGAGCACGTCGTCGAGTTTTGCCGTCACGTCCAGACTCGTGTTGAACACGTCCGCAACCATCGCGATATCCTTCCCCACCGCCTCCCTTTCAGCGAGCAGCTCCGCGTATCTTGCCTCGTACATCCTGCGCTGCCTCGCGGCAAGAATGTAGTCCATTCTCTCTGCGGTGCGCGCCTGTATGGATGAGACGGCGGTCGATATCTCCTGCTTCTGCGGCACGCGGTTCTTCAGCGTGAGAAGCCTCGTCCTCGCCGCGTCCAGGAGCGATGGGTTTATCGCCGTAGGCGGGCAGAAGTCCAGGCAGTCCCCGCAGTCCCCTCTCACGAGCTTGTTCGTCTTTATCGTGCTTGAGAGCGTCCTCACGTTGTCAACGTTCTCGAGCGAAGAGGCGAGAATAGCGTACACGTCGTCGCTTTCCTCCGGCGCCTTGAGCCTTTCCAGGCTGGCGTAAAGCGCCGTCATATTCCCGTCGAGTTGCTGGACCGCGGTGGCATAGCTCACCATTGCGTTTAGGAACGTCGTGCCTGCGCCGTACATAACCTGCTTGCACAGATAAACCGCAAGGCAGGAGTTTATGCAGGTCGTGGAATCGTAGCACGGCTTTTTGTCTATGCCCAGATACGTCTTGCACGAGCTCTCCGCGTTCCCGTATTTTACCCTCTTGTCGCGCGTTGCGTTGAACTCGTTCACCGAGTTCAGCGTCTCGTTTATCTCGGATTCGCTGGGATAAAACCTCTTGTAATACTGCTTCAGAATGTTCTGTATCGCGGTGCTGTCGTTCAGGAACGTGTTGTTGAACTCGTCCCTTATGAGCATGCTCGCGTTTAGGTTTTCAGTGCCGTTCGCGACCAGGAGGAACGTCTCGACGGTTTTTATGCGTATTATCTGGTAGGTGACGTTATCAAAAACGATGCCGCTCGCGGAT
>JBFMAP010000101.1:0-4175 GCA_040755655.1 Microcaldota archaeon | reverse complement strand
AATTTAATTAAAATTTGTATATATACCTTTTGGTGCGCTTATGCATATCGGCGAAAGAACGCTCGTGCCCCTCCTCGCGCGCGGGCTTCATTCCAATAAAAACGTTCTCGTGCGCGCGGGCGACGACGACGCGGCAGTAATTGAATTCGGCGGAAGGCGGCTCGCGCTCACCACCGATATCATGTTCGAGAGAACGCACTTCCCGAAAGGGATGCGCTTCGAGGAGATGGGCAGAAAAATCACAGTCGCGAATCTGAGCGATCTCGCGGCGATGGGCGCGCGGCCGCTCGCGTTTTTATGTTCAATCGGTTTGCCTGCGGGGATTGATGCGCGAGATGCAAAGAAGATAATTGACGGCATAAACAAAACCTGCAAGGAATACGGGACTCCTTTCGTCGGTGGGGACACGAAGAGTGCGCGCGAAATCACATTGTGCGGTTTTGCAGTTGGGGTTGTTGAAGGACGCGCGCTCCTGCAGAAAAATGCTCGCGCCGGGGACATTCTCTCGGTTACGGGAAATATCGGCTCTGCCGCGTGCGGCCTCCACGCGCTTCTTCGCAAAACAAAAACAAAATTAATCCACGCTTTCACGCATCCGCATGCTCGCACAACCGAAGGCATTATCCTTTCACGCGCGAAAATTGGCGCTGCAACGGTCGACATCACCGACGGCCTTCTCTACTCCACACGCCTCCTCTCTGAAAAAAGCAAGGTGCGCATCGACATTGAAAAAAACAAAATCCCAATCGCAAATGAGGCGCGCGCATACGCGCGAAAGAACAACTTGAGCGAGAAATATTTGCTGGATACTGGGGAGGATTACGAACTCCTCATCTCTCTGCGCACGCGCGATTTCGGGAAAATGAGAAATAAACTGGCGCGCGCAGGATGCAAATTCACGAGCATAGGAAAAGTTTCGCGCGGCGCGGGCGTTTTTCTCGACGGAAAAAGGGTTGTTTCCTATGGATATGACGCATTTGAAAGATAAAAAAATTTTATCTGCTCTCGCGCTCGTCGTTGTTGTAATCGTGATTTGGTTCACGTTCACTCAGCAAAAGCCGCAGGAACAAACGCAAACTTACGACGAGAAATGGACTTTAAGCAGCGACGGCGTCCTTTCGTATCCTCTCGCGCGTCCTCCTGTAAAATACACCGAGGAGTTGCTCAGCGAAACCGCGGGCGGGAAAATTTACAAGATAAAATTCCAGAGCAGGAACGCGACAATTTATTCGCTCCTCACGATTCCGAAGCGCGCGGGCGCGGAAAAACTTCCCGGCGTTGTACTTCTCCCAGGCGCAGGCGTCACAAAAGAGAGCGAGCAAAAACTCGCCGGGAAGATGAGCGCGCTCGGTTTCGTCGTGCTCACGCTCGACCAGCGCGGCATCGGCGAAACTGGAAACGTTTTCATCGAGGGCGAGCCTCCTGATTACGCGATGCTCTACGACGCGCTGCGCGCGTTTGATTTGCTGAAGGCGCGCGCAGAAGTTGATTCCTCGAATATAATAATGATTGGCGGGAGCATGGGCGGGAGGTTCGCGTTAATTGCAACCGCAATCGAACCAAACGTGAAAGGCGTCATTGGGATAAGCACGAGCGGTTACGATTTCTCGCGCACCACATTCACGAGCCCGGAGCAGTTTCTCGTCGCGCGCTCAATCGACCCGAACAACTACATCGGTTTGATTTCCCCGAGAAAGGTTGTGCTCATCCACTCGACAAATGACAACGTAATTCCCATTTCGCTCGCGCAGGAAACATTTTCTCGCGCAAAGGAGCCGCGCGCGTTCTACACGGTCGCGTGCAATATTCACGGTTTCTGCGAGGAGATGGCGCCCTATCTCGAGAAGGAGTTGCGCGCGATTGCGGGGTAGTTAATCTTTTATATGCGCGCGTGGAAACCAAATTATGAGGCGTGCATTTATTTCGCTATTCGTGTTTGTTTTTCTGTTTTTCGCCCTTGCGAGCGTTGGGTGCATCCAGTTCCCGCAGATTACCCCTTCTCCTGAAGAGATAAACGCGCGCAACAGCCTCTCCCTCGCGGGCTATCCGGACGTCGTGCCAGCAGACGGGTTCGCGTACGGCTCCCTGATCGCGACTCTCAAGATACACGGGGACCTCGCGCCCAACGAGCCCGTTACATTTCGAACTACGCACGGCACAATCTCTCCCCAAACCACTTACACATCGTGGGACGGAAGGGCGACCGCGCGCATCACCGCCACCACGCCTGGAAAGGCAATAGTTTACGCGGTCTATGAAAATGGTGGTTTGGACTCGAACGCGATAAACATAACTTTCGTGCCTGCGCCTGTGTGCGGGGACGGTGCGTGCGGGGTAGGCGAGAGCGCGGACTCGTGCCCAGAGGACTGCGCTAAATAACGGCTTCTGCCTAACTGACGGGTATATATACCAGTTCATACTAATACAGTATATCTAGTTCTAGAGGACACGCTGGTGAGGTGAATGTGGGCCTTAGGAGTCAAGAGGACGCCTAGCGAGCAGGTCGCGAAGAAAAAGTCAGCGTTCGCCAGGCTCGTGAAAGAGCCACTAGTTGATACTATAGAGGAGCGCTGGAGGCGCGACCTCAGGGAGCGCTTTATTACCGAGATGGAGGGCAAGGGCTTTGTTCTGCTCAACAAGGAGGGGAGCGAGCACTACAGGGAATACGAGAAAGAGTTGAATCACGTTCTTGACAAAAAGAGGCACGAACTGCTTTTCAAGCGCAAGGACGGCTCGAACTACTTCGTGTTCGCGCGCGACGGAAAGGCCGGGATAGAGGTGCATTTCACGAACCCTGACACGAGCCTGCGCGCCTGGGAACTGAAAAGAACGCAAATCGTGAGGAAGGAAGTGCTCCGCTCCGCTGACGAGATGAACGCGATCGTAGACGAAATAGCAACCACCGCGAAGAACAAAGACGCGAACGCGCTTTTCACGAACACGCACAGCCACCTGGGCTCCATACCCGATGGCGAGCAGGGCGAGAAAAAGGTACACGATGATGGAATCTCGCCCCTGCGTGATGTTATAAGGAACCTGCTGATTGCGAATTACGACATAGACGCGAGCGGTTACCACAACTGGTTCGATGCCGGGGATTTCAAGACAATATCGCGCCACATGGAAGCAGTTGGAATAAGGAAGCTCGCGTCGGTCGAACTCACGATTCCTGTCATCGCAAAAGAGAAGTTTGGGATACGAAACGGCGCGCATTTCATGGTTTATTTCAAGGACGTTGAGGCCGCGGTGAGGTTCCACGAGAAATACCTGAAGGATAGGTCGCAGGAGATTCCAGGCGAGGCTTCTGACAGGGTCTGGGAGCTTGGCTGGGAGGTGATGCTCAAGGAGATGGCGGAACTGGTTGAGAAGGGCGAAATCTCCGTCGGCCTCGCGCACCCGATGGGCAGTCTCGCGAAAATAAAGAAGGACTTCGTACAGTGCGGCGCGCTCGGCCAGGTCGCGCTCGACAACCTCGAACTCGAGAAATTAGTGGTACTGTTAAAGAAACTGAATATCGCTGTCGCTGACTTCAACCTTACGGTAAAGCCGTACCCAGTGGAGCCTGTTCCAAAAGTCTTTGGGATATTCAGGAGATGGCTTGAGAAGGCGATTTGCGCAGAGGCTGCGCTCACAGAGGTGAACCTGAACTACGCGTTCGGGGAGGCGATGAGAAAGATCGGCGCGCGCATTTTCGCCGAGATAGACAAGCACTTCTTCCACCCGATGAAATATCGCTCAGGCGTTGGCGCGCTGTTGCGCGCGATAACAATAATAATTACGGCCGTGCCTCTTGAGATAGGCAAAATAACAGGTGAATGGTTCGTGAATGGAATGCAGAAAAAGGACGAGGGCTTCAGTATCGACAGAGTGGTATTCTGGGCGCCTGTGAAAAAGGGAAAAGAGGTGCACATGAAAATGGTCCCGCAGCGCAGCAACACGTTCATGGAAAACATCGATGATTTCTTCGCGTCGATAAGGGAAGGGCTGAACGGGGTTTATCTTTACCTAAAAGAATCGGTTAAAACAGGATGGCAGAAGTTCTAACCTGTGGCTCTGTCCCAAAATAAGGCAGGTATGAGATAAACAAAAAGAATTGCCTCTTTGATGAGGTAAAGCCAGCGTTCTTTTTCACTTTTCAAATCGCAATATTTAATCAAACCTGCCTTTTCAGCAGG
>JBFMAP010000100.1:0-4176 GCA_040755655.1 Microcaldota archaeon | reverse complement strand
GCATTGAGCGCGAGAAAGCGAGGTTGTTGTGATGGATGTAAAGGAATGTATTGGAAAAGGGCTGCTGCAAAGAGTTCCGCCGAACAGAGAACTCAGTGCGAAGGAGTGGAGAGAAGCCGAGTTGGATATGGCAGAGGCGAAAGCACTGCTGAAAGAAAAGAGACTCAAGCGCAGCACGACAACGAGTTATTACGCGATGTTCCACGCAGCAAAAGCGGTTTTGTTCAAACTTGGTTTCAGGGAAAAAGCGCACTACGCGATTGCCGTCGTACTTGAGGACCTTGCAAAAAGAGGAAAACTTGAGATGCGTTTTGCCGATGATTTCCGCGCAGCGATGCATGCGCGCGAAGGAGCGGACTACCACTACTCCTATTCCGAGGAAACCGCGCGCAGCCTGGTATCAATCGCGGGGGAATTCGTAACTGAAATGAAAAAATTATACCGTGAATGAGTGCCATACCTATTCCTTCATCGTGGCGTAGCCGCTCAATCTCCATCTCTGCCCTATTTTCCTGCTGACCGCGATTTTCGCAGTCTTCTCAGCGCAGATGGGCCTCTTGAGTTTGAGCGCGAGCGCGCTCTTCTTCATCTTTTCTATGAACGCGATTGCGGTGCTCGTGCCTATGTTCAGGACCATAGGCTCTCCTATCTTAAGCGGCGGGTTTTCAATATCCACTCTTTTGAGCGCGTGGAAATCGATGGTGAATTCGCTCGACGTAGGGGGGAGCGTGCCTGGCTTGCCCAAGAGATTTCCAACGAGCCCGTCAGCCTTCGTAAGAGCAGGGTCGAGGCGAGTGCCGATTGCAATCAGCCCGCCCGGGACAGCTTCCTGAAGGTGCTCGTGCCCTGCTATGAGCGCGTCAACGTCTGCAATGATTGGCTCGTACGTTTCCTTCCCTTTCTCCTCCTTTTTGAGCCCTGGGCGGATTTCAACCTCATCTCCGACGCGCAGTTTTCCGCGTATGACCGAGCCGCCCACAACGCCCCCAACCAATTTTTTTATCGTCGTGCCAGGCTTGTTCACGTCAAAGGAACGCGCGATGTACATCAGGGGCGGGGAGTCCAAATCCCTCCGGGGAGTTGGTATTGTCGCCTGAATCTGCTGGATGAGCGCGTCGGTGTTTACGTTGTAGTTCGCGACAACCGGCACGATGGGCGCGCGCTCGGCGACCGAGCCGTGAACGAAAGCCTGAATCTGCTTGTAGTGCGCGAGCGCCTTCTCCCTTTCCACGAGGTCGACCTTGTTCTGCGCAATCACGATGTGCTTAATTCCTAGGATATCAAGGACCATGAGATGTTCGAGAGTCTGCAACTGCGGGCAGTCCTCGTTCGCCGCGATGACGAGAAGCGCGCCGTCCATTATGCTTGAAGCGGCAATCGCCGTGGTCATCAGCGTCTCGTGCCCTGGCGCGTCCAGAAATGAAACCTTCCGAAGAATTTCGGGCTTGCCCTCACACTTCTCGCACTTGTCCCCGGTGGTGTAGCACTGGGGCTCTGGGCAGTTCTGGCATTTCCTAAAAACAGCATCGGCGTACCCAATCCTTATTGTGATCCCGCGCTTCAGTTCCTCGCTGTGCGTGTCTGTCCATACGCCTGTGAGATTTTTCGTGATGGATGTCTTGCCGTGGTCAACGTGACCAAGCATCCCAATGTTGACCTCGGCCTGTCCCAACTCATCACCGACAACAAGCATCATCTATTTCTTCTTCGCCTTCTTCTCTGCTCCCTTTCCCCCCTCTTTCGCCTTCTCGCTTTTCGGGAAAATCTCCTCAAGCGGCTTCTCTCCTGCCTCGGTGATTTTCGTGTTCAGCTGCGCGATGGATTCGCTCAAACTGTCCCCGCGCACTGTTTTCCTCCTGTTCTCGCCTTTTCTGGTCGGCTTTATCCCGGCGCCGCTTGAAATGAGAACGTGCGCCTTGCGCGCGCCTTTCACGTCGCCCCTCATCGGAAACCCGTCCTTATCGCTCCCTCCTGTCACCTGCAGTTTGTACCCGCCCGCGCCAACGAGCCCGCCGTCGATGCTGTCGCCTATTTTCACGCCAGTCAGCGAGCCCACCTTCTCCTTCGCGAGTTCGGTTTGATAGCTCTTCCCTGTCTTCGGGTCAGATATCACGACTTTCATAACCATCGCTCCTCCTATGCGTAGTTCTCATTAGTTTTCCCACGAATCTTTAAAAGCGTATCCCCGACGTGAGAGCCTTAATCTTTTCGAGAAGCGCGCGCTCAGCCTCGCTTATCAACTCTTTATACTTCTCAGTGAGGAGCGCGTAGTGCGCCTTCGGGACGTTCGAGTAGAGAATCTCGCCCTCCCTCAAACTCCTTCCGATAACCGGCTCGTCCATCGAGACCGCGACGCTCTCGCCCTCGCCCGCCTCCTGCACGCTCTCCTTCTCGCGCTGAATCGCCTTAATTTTTCCAACACTCTCGCCGTTCTCGTTAATCATCTCGAACCCAGGCCTTATCCTGCCTATCAGAACCTCAACCCCAAATATTGCGGGCTTGCACGCGCGGAAGCAGCAGCCTGGAAGAACCTTTATTTTCGCCGGAAGGACGAGGCTCGAGAACACGAGCGCGCGCTCAGCCTCCTTCTCCTTCTTCACCCACGCGCCGTAATTGTCGAGCAGCGAGTATATGATTTTGTCAGAGATGATGGGAATCCCGTTGTCCCGCGCCTCTCGCCCAGTCTCCTCCTCAACGACTATGTTGAACGCGAGAATCACGCCGAGGAACCTGTCCTCATTCTTAACCGCGAGCGCGTCCATCACGTCCCGCCGCACTATCCTGCCTATGCCCGCGCGCTTCACAGGAATTCCGGAGACAGCGAGAAGTTTACTGAGCGCCTCGAGCGAGCCGAGCGTGTCAGCCTTCAGAATCACTCCTACACCCGCGGATTCGATGAGAACTTCTGAAATTTCCTTCTCAATCTCCTGCCTCAACTCCTCCTCGTTCCCTTTCACTACGAAGAGCGGCGAGCCGGCAATCGCCTCCTCAAGGCCGGGCGCGAAAATCTTCACCCCGCTCGCGGCGTAAACCTCCTCGATGTTCGAGAATTTCTCGCGCGGGTCCCTCATCTCGTCGAGGGGCTTCGGCTTCAGGAGCGCGCGCACCTTCGTGCTCCTCGCGCCCCCGAGCGTGCCGAAAATAATCTCGTCCCCGCGCGTTATCTTCCCGTCATAAAGAATAACATCAATGGTGGTGCCGAGCCCGTGCTCCCCCCTGACCTCGAGAATGTTGCCCTTCCCGGGCCCGCCCACCTCCACTTCGAGATGGCCCTCCATGTACTTCTGCGTGAGCCCTGCGAGGAACATGAGTAGCTCCGTGATTCCCTCTCCTGTTTTCGCGCTCACCGGCACGATTGCAACTGTTTTCGTGAAATCGCCGACCCTGTCAAATCGCTCGCACACGAACCCGAGTTCGTTCATCCTTCCCACGAGTTTGTAGAGCATCTCATCGAGCGTCGCCTGAACGTCCGTGCGCTGCCTGCCGAGCGACAGTGCAAAAGAAGTAGTGCCGGCATCCACCCATCCGTCGATGAGGTCGATTTTGTTCGCGGCGATGATGAAAGGAGTTTTGTATTCCTTGAGAATTTCGAGCGTCTCAATCGTCTGCGGCTGAATTCCATTAATTATGTCGATAACGAGAACGGCGATGTCCGCGATCGAGCCCCCGCGCCTCCTGAGGTTCGTGAACGCCTCGTGCCCAGGCGTGTCGATGAAAAGGATTCCCGGAATTTTTAGTTTCGCGCAAATCTTCTCGAGCGTCTCCCCGCAGATTTCATGAAGCGTCTCGAGAGGGATGAAGCTCGCGCCTATCATCTGCGTTATTCCGCCAGCCTCCCTCTTCGCGACAGCGGTCCCCCTTATCTTGTCCGCTAGCGAAGTCTTCCCGTGGTCCACGTGGCCCATGATGCAAACAATAGGAGACCTTATCACGGCAATCGCCCTTGAACATCAAACCCTCCAACACAAACGAACCCAACCGCAATATCTCACGCTCGCCATAAAATTTCATATGTTCTCGTTCTTATATTTTCCTGAATAAACTTCCCTCGCCTCGCCGGCGAGTTTCACGAATACGAGTTGCACGAGGCGCGCGTTCCTCTTCAGTTTTATCCCGCGCGCATTCTCGACAACGAGCAGGGACTCGCTCCTTCCCTCGTAGCCCGGGTCCCAAACC
>JBFMAP010000099.1:0-4208 GCA_040755655.1 Microcaldota archaeon | reverse complement strand
AAGCCCTCTGACGCGGACGTGGAGGTCCCGATAATAGAGAGGAAGACCGCGCAGATAGTCTCGATTTCCGGAAGCACTGCGCAACTCATGGACCTCGCGAGCTACGAGATTTTCGAACTGCCGATACCCGAGGACATGATGGAGCAGGCAGGCGCCGGCAAGGAAGCCGAATACATGGAGACGATGGGCAAGAGGGCGATAACGAGGGTAAGGGAATAGTTCCGGTGTTTTTATGGATTTGAAAATCAATGAAAAACGAGAGAACCCGATATTCAACAGGACCGAGGTGAGGTTCACTGCCGAGTTTGATTCAGGTACTCCAAGCAGGAAAGAGGTGAAGGAGCTTCTCGCGGGAAAACTGGGCGCGGAGGCGGAGCTCGTGGTGATAGACGAGATGGTGCAGGAGTTCGGAAAGCGCGAGGTCAAGGGCTACGCGAAGGCGTACAAGAGCAGGAAGAGCATGGAGGTCGAGCGCGAGTACAAAATGAAAAGGGACGCCGGCGTGAAGGAGGGGAAGAAAGAGGCGAAGACGGTCGAGAAACCGAAACCCGCGCCGAAAGCCGAGGCGGAGGCAGCGCAATTTTCGCAAAGCGAAAAAGCGCCGCATTTTGCCGAAGGCAAAATTGCGGAAGCAAAGCCAGAAGCGAAGGCAGAGGAGAAAGACGGGCCGAAACACGAAGCGAAAGCTGGGGCAAAAGCAGAGGCGAAGCCCGAGGAGAAGAAATAATCGTTAGGTGGTATTTTGGCAGAGGAAAAGAAAGAGGCGAAAAAGAAGGAGAGGGAAACCAGACCGTACAAGAAAAGGAAGTCCTGCCCAAAATGCGGGGCAGGCGTTTTTCTCGCGGAGCACAAAAACAGGCTCGCGTGCGGTAGATGCGGATACCTCGAGGTTAAGAAATAAGAGGCAGTGAGATGCTAATTCTTCTGCTGACCCTTGTTTTCATTTTGTTTTCAATTCCCTTTTTTAAAAAAATAAAACCGCTCAAAAGCGAAAGCCTTATTTTCTCACTCTGGCTCGCGTGCGCGCTTTTTCTGCTCTCGGGATACACGATAAATTTTCGTGATATGCGGTTTGCGCAACTCGCGGATTCGCTCGCATTTTTTGCTGTTTTCATCGGTGCGCGCGAACTTTTTTTCAGGGGCGTGGCCCAACTCGCTTTCGGGCTTATTCCCTCCGCGCTTATATACGCGCTCGTCCTTCCTGCTGCGATAAGCGGGACTTTCAGCGAGTATGTATTTCTTTTCGCATATTTCCTCATATCAGGATTCGCGCTTGGGATGCTGAGCGAGAAGTTCGGCGCGCTCGCGGCTGTTGTGTGCGCTGAGATTTATCTTCTGCTCGTGCTCGTCACCTCGTCCTCGCCGTATTTCGCATCCGTCGTCGCGCTGCTTTTTATGCTCCTAACCCCATTTGTCTGGTACGCGCACAAGAAAAAGAAAATGCGCGAGGCGCTCGCGGAGTTGGGGCTCGTCCGCAAGAATTTGCTTTTCAATTTTTTCGTTGGCATCGGCTGCATCGCCACGGTTTTAGCCTGCCTTCTGTTATGGTCGATCGTCTCGGCGAGTGCTGGCATTTATGACCAGGGAAAAGTGCAGGAGAAAATTCAGACCGCGCCAATATACGTAGCGCTTCTTGCTATCACGCTCAGCCCTTTCGGCGAGGAGCTCTTCTTCCGCGGGTTTCTCGTGCCGCGCGCCGGAATAGTTATTTCGAGCATACTGTTCGCTGGCGCGCACCACATGTACGGCTCTGTTTTCGAACTGGGAGGGGCGTTCATCGCAGGGATTATTTTCGCCTACGCGTTCAAAAGGACGGGCTCGCTCGCGGGACCGATAACCGCGCACCTTATTTTAAACCTTATTTCCATTAGCGTGATGAAGGGAGTGGTATGATTTGCCTCGGGATTGAATCGACAGCGCACACTCTCGGTATAGGAATCGCCACAGAGAAAAAGATTCTCGCGAACGAGAAAACCGTCTATGTTCCGAAATTCACCGGAATTCACCCGCGAAAGGCTTCGGACGCTCATGCGAAAAATTTTGAAAGCGTTCTGCGCGCCGCGCTCTCGAAAGCGCGCATTGGATTGGGTGATGTTGATGTAATTGCATTTTCGCAGGGGCCGGGTTTGGGCGCGTGTTTGAGGGTTGGGTGCATAGGCGCGAAATCACTCGCACTCACTCTCCGCAAGCCTCTCGTGGGCGTGAACCACTGCGTCGCGCACATAGAAATTGCTAAACTTTTCACGCGCGCGCGCGACCCTCTCGTGCTCTATGTAAGCGGGGGGAACACGCAAATAATTGCGCGCGAAGAGGAGAGATACCGCGTGCTCGGGGAGACTATGGACATCGGCGTTGGGAATCTCTTCGACACGTTCGGGAGGAGGATGGGGCTTGAGCGCGCGCACGGGGGCATTATCGAGCAGATGGCGAAAGGAGGGGGACATGTTGAACTTCCCTACATCGTGAAGGCGATGAGCTTTTCATTCACGGGTTTGCTCACTGACGCTGAGAAAAAACTCGCCACGCACAAGAAGGAGGATTTGTGCTTCTCGCTGCAGGAATACGCGTTCTCGATGCTCACCGAGGCGATGGAGCGTGCGCTCGTGCTCACGCGGAAGAAAGAGATTATAATTTGCGGGGGAGTGGCGCAGAACAAGCGGCTCTGCTGGATGCTGCGAACGATGGGGAATGAGCACGGCGCGCGGTTCGGGGTCGCGCCCAACGAGTTCAACGCCGACAACGGCGCGATGATTGCGTACACCGGCCTGCTTATGTTCAGGAACGGCGCGCGCCTGAAACCTGAGAAGTGCGAGCCTGTTCAGAAATTCCGCGTTGACGAGGTTGAGTTATGGTAAAATTGCGCGCGAATATCATTGGAAAGGGCGCTGAGGCAGAGATTCGCAAAGCGCGCGTTCTTGGGAAGGAAGTTGCGGTAAAGGACAGGATAAGAAAGAAATACCGCATCCGCGAGATAGATTTCGCGCTCAGGAAGAACAGGACGCGTGTGGAGGCGCGCCTGCTCATGGAGGCGAAAAAGGCAGGCGTTCTCTGCCCGATAGTTTACGCTGTGGGCGAGTTCGAGATAGCGATGGAGTTCGTTGATGGGGTTCTTCTGAGAAATGCGCGCGCCGGAATTGCTGCTAAAAAACTCTTTGACGCAGGCGCTGCGCTCGCGAGGCTGCACGCGGCAGGGATGGTCCACGGGGACTACACGCCTGCGAACATAATTTTGAGGAGGAGGGACAGGCGCGCGTGCGTGATAGATTTTGGTCTCGGCTCGTTCTCGCGCGACGAGGAGGACAGGGCGATGGACCTTCTCGTGATGAAGAAATCCCTCGCGAGCAAGCAGCTGTTCCGCGCGTTCGTGAACGGATACTCGCGCGAGGACAGAAAGGAGGCTGCGCGCGCGCTGGGGCAGTTGAATGAAGTTGAGAAAAGGGGGAGATACGTGGTGCGCGCGATGATGGGCTAGTCTTTTTTCATCGCGAAGAACCTTCGCTGGAATTCTAGTCTCTCTTTCTCTCGGGTGAGAGGTGTGACCAAAGGGGTTCTATGGCGTTCGAGTAGTGTGGCAGTTTGTATTCTGCTTAGCAAATTCGATACTAATATTTCACTATCTTTTCTATTAAGTTCACCAGAACGTATTTTGTTAATTGCAGATATTACTTCCTTCTCAAACTCGTTCGCGCGCACGGCCGAGTCGATACAAAACTGGTGACAGGGAAATCCGGTCATTATGGACGTGTTATCACTCATTTATATTCTAGCGGATTAATTATATATGTCTTTTTGCATGATGGGCTAATCATCTCGATATGGTATCTCAAAACCATACCTGAAAAACGCACGCACCTTTTGCTCTCGCTCTTTTTCTTCTGCTTTTTTTTGCTGGATCAAATCTAAAAGCCCATAACGTTCTTTCAGTGGTAACGTCGTGTCCTCTAATATTTGAGTTTTAAGCTTCTTGAGTAGTATCTCACCATGAACACGCATTCTCTCGCTATCTGAGTTCCTAGCGCTTAGCGCAAGTTCTATCCTTCTCTCCAAAACTTTTATGCGCGCGGCTAGCGCTTCGCCAGCGAGCGGGCCGTATTTTTCTTTTTTCCTTTTTGTTTTTTGGATGGTAGCACCTAGTGGATGAAAATCAAAACAAAGCGCGAGCGATGCGCCGCGTGCCTAGAGCTCGCCGACCCTTCGCTTCATCTTCC
>JBFMAP010000098.1:0-4221 GCA_040755655.1 Microcaldota archaeon | reverse complement strand
GCATCGCTTTGTAGCCTTACCTAAGCAGCTCCTTCCCCAACTCGCTTCCCCCGAGAACCTCGGGCAAAACAATTATCTCGGCGCCCACCTCCCTCAACTTGTCCACGCTGTCCTCGGAGAACGCGCGCGCGGCAACGAATAGATTCGGGTTCAGCTCCCTCGCAGTGAGTATCGCGAGTATGTTGTTCGCGTCGCTGTCCAGCGCCACAACGAGCCCCCTCGCCTTTCTTATGCGCGCTGCCTCGAGCGTCTTCGGGCTCATCGCGTCGCCCTCGACATGCGGGACCTCCCTCTCCTTCAGCTCCTCGAGCACGCGACGGTCCTTGTCAACCACGACGAAATGCACGCGGTTTGCCTCGAGAACCTCGCACACCTTTCCCCCGACGTGCCCGTACCCGCACACCACGAGGTGGTTGCCTATGCTTTCTATTTTTCTCTTTATGCGGTGGTGCTTCATGTCGATGCGCGCGATCACCTCGACGAAGTTCGCTATGAGAAAAGAAACGATGAGCAGATACCCGACCCCGTTTATCGCGGTCAGGATGTGAACGCTCGTTCGCCTGTAAAATCCGGGGAAGTCCACAAGGCCCGGCGTGTTGAGCATCGACATCGTCGTCCAGTACAGCGCGGTTTCTAAATCAATCCTCTCAACCAGCACGAGCGTGGATACGGATAGCAGGAATATTGTCAGGAACAGGGCCAGAAGCACAACCTCAAATCTGAATTTTCCAGCGCGCTTCAGCATAGCATCACTCGCCAACTTTTCCTACGTCGAATTCCCTTTTCCTCCTCACGAGCTCGTGCCCGAGACGGAGCCCGCCCATCACCTCGGGAAGAACGACAACAGACGCGCCAGCGCGGTGCATCTTGCTCACCGCATCTTCAGAAAATGCGCGCGCCACAATCCTCAGATTCTTGTTCAACTCCCTCGCGGTGAGGAGCACGAACAGGTTGTTCGCATCGCTGTCCAGCGCTGCCACGAGGCTTTTTGCCTTCGCTATGCCAGCGAGCCTGAGGTTGAGCGACATTGTCGCGTCGCCCTCAATCACGTTCGCCCCGCGCGCACCAAGGCTCCCAATAACTTTTTTGTCCCTCTCTATGACCACGTAGGGAATTTTGTTCCTCTCGAGAATCTCGCACACCTTCCCGCCAACGCGGCCGCACCCGCAAACAATCGCGTGGCCTGAAAGGTTCTCTATTTTTTCCATCCTCGCCATCGCACCACTGCCTCTTGTTTTTATGTTTGATTGTGATTGCTTGAATGTGGTATATTAATATATGGATATATATGAAATTCATGGCCGACGCATGGCACAGGGTGAGCGCCGAGCGCGCGCTCGAACTCCTGCGCGCGAAGAAGGGCGGGCTCACCGAGCGCGAGGCGCTCGCGCGATTGAAGGAGCACGGGTACAACGAGCTCGTTGAAAGGAAGAAGGAATCCCCTGTTTCGATGTTCCTGCGCCAGTTCAAGAATTTTCTCATCATCATCCTAATCCTCGCCGCAGTCGTTTCCGCTTTTCTCGGCGAGGCGCTGGACAGCGCTGCAATCATCGCAATCGTGATACTGAACGCGCTCCTCGGTTTTGTTCAGGAATACCGCGCTGAGAAGGCGCTCGAGGCGCTCAAGAAGATGGCCGCGCCGAACGCGCGCGTTCTCAGGGATGGACATGAAACTTATGTTCCGGTTCGCATGCTCGTGCCAGGCGACATAATCCTTCTCGAGGCAGGGGACAGAATTCCCGCGGATGCGCGCATCCTCGAGTCGTACAGTTTGCGCGCTGACGAGTCCGCGCTCACAGGCGAGTCCGTCTCTGTCGGAAAGGAGGACGTCCTTCTCAAGGGCGACGTTTTCATAGGCGAGCGGAAGAACATGGTCTTCTCTGGCACGACAATCACGTACGGGAGGGGGCGCGCGCTCGTCGTGGAAACAGGGATGGGCACCGAACTCGGGAAAATCGCGAAGATAATAGAGAGCGCGCCAGAGGGGCAGACGCCGCTCCAAATCCGCCTCGACGCTCTAGGGAAACAAATTGGCGTCATCGTCCTCCTAATTTCAGGGATAATATTTCTCGCTGGAGTGATGAGAAATCTTCCGGCAGTGCAGATGTTCATAACAGGCGTTAGCCTCGCCGTCGCGGCGATACCCGAGGGGCTCCCCGCGATAGTCACAATCTCGCTCGCGCTCGGCCTGCAGAGGATGGCGAGGAGGAACGCGATTGTGAGAAAACTACCGGCAGTTGAAACGCTAGGTTCGACCGCAGTGATATGCTCTGATAAGACAGGGACGCTCACGAGAAATGAGATGACGGTGCGCCGCGTTTATACTAATAAAATGATCCGCGTTACAGGGGAGGGCTACGAGCCAAAGGGCGAATTCATCTCAAACAAGGGCGCGATCGACCCCTCGAAAGATGAGCACCTGAAACTTCTCCTTCGCGCAGGCGTGCTGTGCAACAACGCGCGCCTTGAGGATGGGCGGGGATGGCGCATAGTCGGAGACGCGACAGAGGGGACGCTCCTCGTACTCGCCGGAAAGGCCGGGATGTGGCAGGACGACCTTAAGAAAAGTTATCCTCTTCTCGCAGAGCTCCCCTTTTCCTCCGAAAGAAAGCGCATGACGACGATTCACAAATTCGGAAAGAAAAAATTCGCGTTCATGAAGGGCGCGCCCGAGGTCGTGCTCGGGTTGTGCTCGCGCGCGTATGAAAACGGGAAGGAGAAAAAACTCTCGCGCGCGGACAAGGAGAAAATCCTCAAACTTAATAACGAAATGGCGGCCGACGCGCTGCGCGTTCTCGCGTTCGCGTACCGCGACGTTTCGAACGTGAAAAATATCACAGCGGAAAACGTGGAGAGGGACCTCGTTTTCGTCGGTCTCGTGGGCATGATCGACTCCCCGCGCGAGGAGGCGAAGCTCGCGGTCGAGAAGTGCAGGAGCGCCGGCATCCGCGTGATTATGATAACAGGCGACAACAAAATAACAGGCGCCGCTGTCGCGGAGGAGCTTGGGGTTCTGAAGGAAGGGATGGCTGTTCTCACAGGCGACGAACTCGACGCGATGAGCGATGATGAGTTGGAGCGCGTTGTCGGGAATATTGCGGTTTATGCGCGCGTCTCCCCTGAGCACAAGGTGAGGATAGTGCGCGCGCTCAGGAAGAAAGGGGACATAATCGCGATGACCGGCGACGGGGTGAATGACGCGCCTGCGCTCAAGATGTCAGACATAGGAATCGCGATGGGCATCACTGGCACGGATGTCTCAAAGGAGGCGTCTGACATGGTTCTTACCGACGACAATTTCGCGACCATAATCGCCGCCGTGGAGGAGGGCCGGACAATCTACAACAACATTAAAAAATCCGTCCGCTACCTGCTCTCATGCAACGTGGGCGAGGTGCTCACGATGTTCATCGCCACTCTCGCGAACCTTCCTCTCCCGCTTCTCCCTCTCCAAATTTTGTGGATGAACCTAGTTACTGATGGATTTCCAGCGCTCGCGCTCGGAGTGGACCCGGCGCCGCCGGACGTGATGAGGAGGCCCCCCCGCGACCCGAAGGAGGACGTGCTCGGCAGGGGCATGCTCCTCTGGATTTTCGCGGTCGGCGCCATAATGTGCATCGGCACGCTCGCGCTCTTCGCTTGGGAACTGAACGAGAACAAAGGAGTGGCAGGCGCTGCGCTTGAGGAAAAATTCCCGCTTCTCGACTCCAAAACAACATCACTGGACGCGCTCGTCGCAAACAACGCGCTCTCCGACGCGGAGGAGAATGTCCTCGCAAAAGCAGGCGTCGCGCATATCTCGAAAAAACACGATGGTGGTTTCGAATTTTTCGACGAGAAGGACAATCTCTTGGGCGATGATTTGGACGAGATACTCGCGAGGCGCGGCCGCACCATCGCTTTCACGACGCTCATAATGTTCCAGATGCTCGTTGTCTTCAGCGCGCGCTCGAGCAGGCTCACCCTTTTCTCGCTCGGAATTTTCTCGAACAAGTGGCTCGTGCTCGCGGTCCTCTTCTCGCTCGCGCTCCAGCTCGCTGTCATATACGCCGAGCCTCTCCAGCCGGTTTTCAAGACGCACCCGCTGAACGCGCCGGACTGGCTCGCCATCATCCTCGTGAGCGCGGGCGCTTTCGTTATTCTGGAGGTATGGAAGATGATGGGCGCGCGGAAGGCGCAACGCACGCGCTAGGTGAGAAAACGTTTTAAATTGTGTTTCGC
>JBFMAP010000097.1:0-4272 GCA_040755655.1 Microcaldota archaeon | reverse complement strand
CCTCCCCAATCCTGTCACGCGCGCGCTGAAGCCTCTCGCGCTCTCAAGCGGAACGAGCATCAGAGGAACGCGCATATCAAACCCACCAATCCCAATCTCGCAGAATCACAGAATCTTGCCAATATCCAGGTTGTGCTCTGACGCGCGGAGCACTGCCTCGCGGTCGGTGTAGTACGCCTTCATCACCGCGCCCACGTCGTCTATCTTGTCGAGTTTCTTCTTCATCATCCACTTCAGTATGCTCATTTTTTCCTTCTGGTCGTCGGTTATCTCTGCTGTTGTCATTCCTGTGTGTAAGTTCAATTCATCAATGAAGCGGATTGGCGTTTTCGATTTTTCAAATTCGTCTGTGCGCGGCCTCCATCCATACACGCGGTTGAGGGTTGGCCTCTCGTCGCCTCCTCCTGGGATTATTTCAGAAACCTCACTAGTCCTCCTTATGTTCGTCCTCCTGTCCCTGTACTGCACGACAATCAGATGAATAGCCTCAAGTTCAACAATAGGAATCTGAATCGGCGGCTCAATCAATCTTCTCATCACCTGCACGCTCGTGTCTGCGTGAAGCGTTGATGCGACCGCATGGCCTGTGTGCATTGCCTCAAATAGAACTTCTGCCTCCTGCCTCTTCCTTATCTCTCCAAGCAGAATTCTGTCAGGCCGCATCCTCAGCGAGGAAATCATAAGGTCGAGCATGCCGACCTCGCCCAACCCCTCTGGGTTCGGCCTCCTCGTCACGAGCGGAATCCAGTTCCACTGGTACGTGGGGAGGTTGAGTTCGCGCGTGTCCTCGATGGTAATCACGCGCTGCGATGTGGGGATGAGCGCGCCCAGAGCGTTCAGCATGCTTGTTTTTCCTGATGCGGTGCCGCCTGCGATAAGTAAATTCATCTCATAATGTATTGCCTGCCAGAGGAACGCAGCCGTCTCAACTGAAATCGTCTTCACATTTGGATAGCATAGATTCGTGAGCGTCCAGGGGTTGCGCGCGAACCTCCTGATTGTGAGCGTGTTCCCCTTTGAGGAAATTGGGTAGAGGGTTGCGCAAACGCGGTCGCCTGCGAGGAGGTGCGCGTCGAGAATCGGCTCGAGAACGGTTATCTGCCTTCCCACCTTCCTGCCAATCTGCGATGCGTAGTTGAGTATCTCCTCCTCGCTCGCGAGCCTCAGATTCGTTTTCAGCCAGCCGAATTTCCTGTGGTAGACCGCGAGCGGCGCGCTAGAGTTGTTTATCGCAATCTCCTCCAAATTGTCATCAGCCATGAGGAGTTCGATGTCCCCGAGCCCGTACATTGAGTGGAGGAGTATCCCCTTGAGCACCTCGGCCTGCCCCTTCTCGAGTTTGAGGCGCGCGAGTTTCTCGTCGGCGACGCGCATGAACTTCCCCCTCATCTCCAAACTGCGCTCGATGTCGGTCATCCTCTGCGTGTCCACGGGCACCTCGCGCGTAATCTCGTCCTTCAACTCGCTGAAGAATGCGCGCGTGTAGGGGCTTACCTCGAGCAAAATCAACTCGTAAGCTGGCCTCTTCTCCTCGCGCGAGAAATAAATCTGAACCCCCGCTGGCACGTTGTCAGCGGAGATGGTGTATTTCTCCTTCACCTCAACTGGTTTCTCGACCTCTTCCTCCTCCTCGATTTCTTTCTTGAAAGATACGGTCGGAGGCTGGATTACGTTGAGGGGATAATGAACCTCTAGGAACCCTTCCTTCTCGAGCACGCGGCAAACGCGCTCAACAACAGCGCTCTCCCATCCCAACTTCTTTGAAATCTCCTCGAAACTCGCGCGCCCCTTCTCGCGCACGAACTCGAACAGCTCGTCGATTTTCGTCTTCAGCTTGTGCTCCATAAACGCAACTCCAATCTCAATACTCTATTTGCATTTTCACGTAACGCACGTTTCTCTTTTCACGCAACTCTTGCGCAAAATTCCATGCCTGCTCAGCCTGCCCGTGCGCCCAATCCGCACCCTTATCATATCCAAGTTTTTTAAGTATAGCAGACTGATTGTCGCGCGCAGTGGCCGCCTTCTCGTACATATCAACCTCTAATATGCGCGCTGGTGAATATATGTCTCTCTTTTCGGCCGCTTCGGCGCACTTCCCCCATGTCAAAGCCTCAAGCCTGCAGAGTCTGGCCTCCCATTTATACACGGCAGCCGCCTCGTTTAAGTTGCCGTTCGACTCGAGCTCTTCAGCCCTATACCTGACGCTCTCAACCGCGGCGGAATACAGGGTAGCCCACTGCTGTAATTCAAAATACGTATCCTTCTCTTCCGGATTTTTTTTGCGTTTCTCCTCAAAATAAGACCTTGCTCTTTTTGACTGCTCCTTAATCGTAGTGCAATAAAACTGTTCAAATGAGTTAAAAATCTCCTTGCTTATTGAAGCAATAAGCCCCCTTCTGCCAGTAAATTTATTCGTGCTGAGTATCCGCTCATTGCTTTCAGATGATTTTTTGCTTTCTAGAGGAGCAGACATATTCACGCCATCACCAAAAAATCACGGTTCCCGCACGCGATACGTATCTCAATCGGTATTTTAAAAGTTATTCACAAGCATGAAACACCCCTACACTCGCAACCTCGCGTGACCGAGGGGTTTAAATATCGGTTTCGGCATAACATATTACTTGTTCTTCCGAATCTCATAAGGCGTGGTAATCGCATGGAACTAAATAACAAACGGCAACCTACGGAACATAAGATAAAATTTATTGAATCGCTAATCAAGGATAAGCCGATGACTGATGAGATTTTCAAAATGAAAGATAAGTTGAAATGGGCTGATACGTTGTATAAGAATACGAATGCACCTGGGTCTTTATACGAGCGGGCCAAACTGATACACGCAATTGCCGGAACGCTGGAGGTACGGGCAAAATACCTTGATGAAACTGTTGGCGACTACGCAGGCGCTGCGAGATTGTACAAATGGGCATCAAGAGTACGCGAGCTTGAGGAGCCTGCGTGGGATAGTTGCAGTGAAGGTGCCAGAGCGGTTACTGCATCCATAACCATGGAGGACGACATCGTAAAAGCGAAAAAGTTGTACGCGAAGGCGAAAAACGAAGCAGAATAATCGCGCGCAATCATCCGTTCAAAACTTCAATATAACCCGCGATATAATTATACTAGAAGCTCAAATAGCTTTTGGGGTGATGTTATCAAACATCTTCTGGCATTCATCAAAATCGAGGGTAAGTTAACAGTTGAGAAAGACGCGAGTAGAGTCTCTGAAACTATAGAAAAGATTTTAAAAACAAGGGGGCTCGCTGAGCCAATACGTGAAGAAATTCTAAGTATAAAATCGCAATATGAGCGTATAGCATCTTCTGGTCCCATAGAAGAAAAGTTATTGAGTGGGAAATATTTAACATCGGCAAAAAACGCAGAGAAGTACGGACAGATTGCCTTGGACACCGAGATACGCGCTAAAAAGCATGAGGAGGAGGGCGAGATGGCCGGCGCGGCATTCCTGAGAACATTGGCGGCTAGGATGCGCGTGTTGGAAGCTTCGATATGGAAACCGCTTATCGAAGTAGCTGAAAAAATGCTTGACTTTAGACTTGCTGAAATGGCGCATGGATATATGGACTCCGCGCTCAGTAATGCTTCTCGTGATTATGGGGGTGCGGCTGTCGCATATAAAAAGATTGGCGATTTCGAGGTAGCACGTGAGATGCATATGAATTCTGCTTGGATGTATCGGCAGCGGTATCATCTCAGCAAAGATGGCAGGTATTCGGAGCTGAAGCGTCAGTGGGTGGATGAAAAAATGAAGGAACAGCTCAGACTAGCGAAAGAGGCGCGCGAGATGGCAAAGGGCAAGAGTGAGTAATTTTAGCCATTCGATTTCTCAAATTATAAAAAATGTTATTATAAATTTTTTTATATAATTTATTATACAAAGATTTATAATAATTTCGTTTCTAATTTTATATATGGCAAAAGCGGAGTTCGTTCTCACGCCGGTAGTGGGTAAATCTTTCGTAGGCCGGAAAGAGCTCATACATGAGCTCTTCGATGAATTGGAAGATAAAAACTCGCACGTAGGTTTCTGCATCTACGGGAGGCGCAGGATCGGTAAGACATCCGTTTTGATGGAACTTGGATACCTTCTTCGTGATAAAAAGGACGTTATAGTTGTATACTTGTCAATCTATGACCTCGCTGACCTGACGTTGAAAACATTTGCCGAAGAGCTAGTAAATGCTGTTATGACGGCCTATCAAGAAAAAGGTCTTTTGCCCTTACAGATTAGAATAAAAAAACTCT
>JBFMAP010000096.1:0-4298 GCA_040755655.1 Microcaldota archaeon | reverse complement strand
CGAAAAGAGGCGTCGCCACCCTAGAGGCCAAAACAATAGCAAAGAAGGAAAAAATAAAAACAAGCGCGCTCGTCCGTTCCATCGCGCGCGGCCGCGCGGTCGTTTTGGTTGGCGATGGGTGTGTTTGTGGCGTCGGCGAGGGGCTCGCGACGAAAATAAACGCGAACATCGGTGCCTCTCCTGATTATATCAGCACAAAAAATGAAATAAAAAAACTAAAGACCGCGGTTGCCACAGGCGCGGACACGGTTATGGATTTGAGCATTGCTGGCCCGCTCGACGATATCCTGTGCGCGATACTGAAAAACTCAGCCGCGCCCATCGGAACCGTCCCCATCTACCGCGCCGCGCGCTCGGCGCTGGACAAAGGAGGAAAAATTTACGACATGAGCGAGGACGACATTTTCAACGCGATACAAAAACACATCAGCCTAGGCGCGTCCTTTCTCACGCTCCACGCGGCCATCACACAGGAGGGCGTCCGGCTCGCGGGAAAACGCGTTTTGGGGATTGTGAGTAGGGGCGGCTGCTTTCTCGCGACCTGGATGCTGCACAGCAAGCGCGAAAACCCCCTCTACAAAAATTTCGATTACATTCTCGAAATGCTCAGCGAGCGCGATGTCGTCATAAGCATAGGCGACGCGCTCCGCCCAGGCGCGCTCAGCGACGCGAACGATGCCGCGCAGCTCCATGAGTTAAAAGTTCAGGGCGAGCTCACGCGGCGCGCGCACGCGCGAAACGTTTCAGTAATCTGCGAAGGGCCTGGCCACATGCCCCTTAACACCATTGCGCGCAACGTCGCGCTCCAGAAGCGCATCTGCAGGGGCGCGCCCTATTACGTCCTCGGTCCCCTGGTAACTGACATAGCAGCCGGCTACGACCACATAAACGCGGCGATAGGCGGCGCGCTCGCGGCAGTGGCAGGCGCGGACTTCCTGTGCGTGGTAACCCCGAGCGAGCATGTCGCGCTGCCTGATGAAGAGGACGTGCGCGAGGGCGTTGTTGCGGCGAAAATCGCAGCCCATACAGCGGACATCGTGAAACTCGGCCGCTCGAAAAAAGATTTTGAGATGGGGAAGGCGCGCGCGCAATTAAACTGGGCTAAACAGTTTTCGCTTGCGTTGGACCCTACGCGCGCGCGCGGATACCGAAGAAAACGGGGCACGAGAAGCTCAGCGTGCAGCATGTGCGGTGATTTCTGCGCCATCAAATTAATGAGAAACGCACGCCAAACGAAACAGTAATCTTTTTAAGTCCAGGCGCGTAATTATAATGACCAGTGGTGCTCTCATGAACCCGATACTAGTCGAGGTCCTAACCTCGCCGGACTGCCCGCACTCCCCGCGCGCTCTCAAGATAGCGAAGCACACCGTGGCAGGGCTGCGCGCGCCTGTAATCGTGAGGGAGATAAGCGTCGCGACAGAGGAGGGAAGGGCGCGCGCGCAGGAGTTCGAGATAGCCGCGACCCCGACAATCACGATTAATGGGAGAATCGCGTACGTGGGCGTGCCAACCTCGAAGAAGATGCTCGCGCTCCTTGACTACGCGATACAAAGGGAAAAGGAAAGCGCGTCGTATTTCTTCTAGCCACACGAAATTAATATAAATTTGCACATGCAAAAAATATTACTTGTTTTATTGGGTGGTTTTATGACAGATGTAAGGGTTTTGATAGTCATGTGGTCGGTCGATTTGCGCGAGGCGATTGAAAAAGCAATACTGGACACCGCCAAACATTCGTGGTTCGCATCTTTTAAATTTGAAATAATAACCGCCAAGTCTGGGTCCGACTGGTTTTCTAAGTTGGGCGGGATAAGCCCCAACATCATAATTGCTGATAGTGAAAGTTCCGAGCTATTACTGCATTATGGGAGATATAAAGGGATACCCTATAAAGAAATCGAAAAAAAGCCACTCACACTTATTTTTGATTTTGCCCCCGTGCCCGCGGGTGGCCTCAGCATTTTAGGTGAGATTAAACAACAATATGAAAAAAATATAGCGGCGCGGTTTAAAATTACACAAAAAGGAAAAGTGAGTGAACATGGACAGGGAGATAAAGGCACCCTTTCCCAGATACCTCATCATTTAGAATTTCCAACTATGTATTCCGAATTCAAAGGAAGAACGAACCCGCCGCGCGTTAGGCAACGACCAGTTTAAATAATTTAGTGGTGCTAACGTCTTCTTCTCTTACGTGCAGCCGTGCGCGCCGGTCTGGCTCTTTCCGCGCGCTCAACTCTCGTCTCCTCGACCATTTCTACCTGCTCCTCGTCAGGCAGCACGTTGTACCTTATGTAGTGCAGAATCATCCAGGTCGCGCCATAGCCCGCGAACGCGTGCAGGGACGTCCAGCCACCGCCGTAAATGAGCAGCCCGTTCACTCCGAGAAGATATTCACCCAGCGAGCCAAAGAGCGCGAACGTGAGTATGTCAAGAACGCTATGCGTGAGGTTGAACTTGCGCGGGAGATAGAGCGCCCAGGCGGCCCCGCCCATCACGCAAATGAGCATCACCTCGACCGGAACCGCGAGGACGAAAGATGCACTCTGATAACTCGTCCAGTAGCCCAGCGTCCTCCCGCTGTTCTCCACTGCGAAATCGAACAGCATCAGGAACAAACCAATATAAATCGCCTTCTCAATTCTCCTAGGCTCGCTCCAATTGATTTTAAGCTCGACAACGAACCACGCGAGTGCGGCCATCACAAGAAACATCCACGCCCCGCGCCCAACAGGGAGCGAGAACCAGAGCGCGAAATACGCGAAGATGAATAGGATGGTTAGGTACATAACCTTCGGGTCTCGAATCGCGTTTCTAACCCCTCTAGATTTTTCGCACAACCAACACATCCAACCACCCCGCACATCAACTCACAAAAATCTTTTTTCCCTGCTCTCCTCATCGCGGCACAAGAGCGCCACGCGGCTTACCTCATTCTCGTCGGTGTAAACATAGCCCGCCTCGCGCGCAACGTCTCTCGCGAAATCCTTTATCTCCCCGAAGCTCGGCATGTTTTCCACGCCCAGCCTGTGAATGGAATAACCCACGTGCATGTACGACTTACACTCCACGAACACAGGGCGCGCGAGCCTCACGAGTTCCGCATATTTCTCAGGCGCGTGCATATTAACATCGCGCACGAGCGTCATTCGTATGACCGTTCGCGAGGGATGCCTCGCGAGCAACGAAAGGCTTCTGTTCAGTCGCGCCCAGCCGTTTGATAGCAATGGCGCGTTCACATTTTTATATGTTTTCTCATCAGGCGCGCACAGCGAAACGTACAGTTGCGTGGGCGTTATTCTCCCAATTACTTCCGGCTGCGTGCCGTTCGAGACGACGAATGTGCTCATGTTCTGCGAGCGAAATTCGTTTATAAGCGCGTTCAGTTTCGGATACAGCGTGGGCTCGCCGCTCAGCGAGATTGCAACATTTTTCGGCTCCTGCGCCTCGCGGTATTTTTCCTCGTCAACCTCAACACCACCGAAGCCGGAAATCATTTCGCGCTGGGCCACGAGCGCGCGCGCAACAATGTCGCGCGGTTCATCAATCTCCTCTGTGCGCATCTCGGTTTCAGTGAAATCAACCGCGCGCCAGCAGAAAACACATTTATGCGTGCAGTGCGCCACGCACGGCGTAATTTGAAGGCACCTGTGCGACGGAACCCCGTAGAACTGCTGCTTGTAGCACGCGCCCTTCCCGAGTATCGCCCTCTTCGTCCAGAGGCAAAGCTTCGCAGCAGCGCTCCTTCCGATTATCTTGTATTTCTGCCTGAGCAGAAGTTTCTCGAGCTCGCGCGGGACCATACATTATTTAAACACCGAATCACATAAACTACTTGCGCATCTGGCGTTTGCAATTTTTGCACGCAACGCAGCGCGCGCGATTTTGTTTCCTGCGCGCAGCGGCAAACCGATCAGCAGTTTTGTTTGAGGGTGGTCGCATGGGAGTCCAGTTGGAATACATACCCGAGGAAAAAAAGGTCGTGGTTTCACAGCCAGAATCAGTGAGCTCGCTGGAGAAGGGATGCTACGGCGCGATGCACAAGGGAGTGATAACCCTTTTCCCAGAGGAGGCCCTCTATCTCATAGACATACGGAACGGGAGGTGCTACGACACCCACGGCAACGAACTCAAGTTCAACGACCTCGCTGAAAAATTTCCAATCCCAAAACTGATGGCGCGCTACTTCACCTACAAGGACTGGCGCGACAGGGGGCTCGTCCTCCGCCCCATCTCTGAGGCAGAGGGGAAATACGGAAGGAGCCCTGCGAAAAAATATCCCTCCGGGAAATTCA
>JBFMAP010000095.1:0-4319 GCA_040755655.1 Microcaldota archaeon | reverse complement strand
CGGAACTGCAGAAGTTAGCGGGCGCGCGCCTGACAAAAATTTACGAATTGAGCGATAACGAGTTCCGCTTCGCATTTCATCTGCCGGAGTGCAGCGTTGATGTCGCGTGCGAACTCAGGAAGAGGATGAACATAACGAAATATATAAAGGAGGCGCCCGAGGCGCCAACGCAGTTCGTTATGGCACTGCGGAAGCATCTTGAGAACGCGCGCGTTCTGAAAATCCAGCAGCACAACTTCGACCGCGTGCTTTTTTTCGAGTTTGAACGCGAGAAGAAATTTTTTTTGATTTTTGAAATGTTCTCGCATGGCAACCTGATTCTAACTGACGCCGATTTCTCCGTGCTCCAGTGCTACAGGCGCGAGGAGTGGAGGGACAGGAAAATAAAAAGAAAAGAAAAATACGAATTCCCGAAAACAAAAATAAAAGACCCGCGCACGCTCACTGAAAGCGAACTCTCGCGCGTCCTTTCGGGCGATAAGCAGCTCATTGCAGTTCTGGCGCGTGAAGTTCCGATAGGTACTATTTATTTGGAGGAGGCGTGCGCGCGCGCAGGAATAAGCGCAACAAAAAAAGCAAACTCGCTTTCCGAGCACGAAAGAAAAAAACTCCGCGCGGAAATAAAGACCATGCTTGCGGCGTCCTCGCCAGCGGTTTATTTTGACGGCGAGAGCGCGGTTGACTACTCGCTGACTGCATTGAAAAAATACGAGAAACTGCGCGCGCAAAATTATGCAACGCTGTCCGAGGCGATGGACGAGTTTTATGCGCGCGCCAAGCCTGTTTCAGAAGAGGAGCCAAGGGAAACCAGAGAGCAAACAAGACTCAAAATACAGCTAGAGCGCCAGCTTGCCGCGGTCGAGGAACTCACGGCGAAATCCGACGAGAAAAAGAAGGCAGGGGATGCAATCTACGAGAATTACGAGAAAATAAACGATATGCTGGAAACTTTCCGCGAGATGAAGAAAAGAAAATTAAGTCTGGAGGAGATGAACCGCGAGATGAAGAAGAAGTTCGCGTTTTTTGAGGGCGTGGATAAGGAGGGCAGAATGGTCCTTCACATGTAGTTTTTCAGAAGTTCGGTTGCTTTCCCGTGCTCATCCGCCTTTATCGCGACGAATGTTTTCCCCCCGGCCTTGAAAAGCAGATGAACGTTCTCTATGTTTATTTTCGCGTCCGCGAGTATGCGCGCGATCTTCGAGAGCTGGCCGGGCTGGTCGGCAAGTTTCACGACAACCACGTCAGAGGATATCACCTCATACTTGGCTTTTTTGAGAAGTTTTATCGCCTTCTGCTCGCTGGATGTTGTCATCCGTATGACCGCGTTTCCCTTGACAACCTCGACCGAGACGGACTCAATGTTAATGCCGCTCTCCGCAAGAATGGCGGATATGTCCGCGAGAAGCCCCACGCGGTCCCTTGAGATTATGACCATTTCCTTCGTGTTCGCTTTCATACGCATCACTCGCCTATATCCTGTACACCTGAACGTGCGGCACCTTCGAGATATAAACCACGTCGCTTTCTTTGACCACGCCGGCGCGCAGCGCGATTCCAACCGCCCTCTCGCCCACGAAATTCATCGATGTGGCGCGCGCAACCTCGCGCTCGACCTCCTCCTCGCTCGCCTCTTCATCCTTGTAGAAGCCGCCGTATCTTTCCAGATCAAGCGTGCGCTCGCCGTCCTTCAGAACCCTGCCCATCAGTTCTGAATCGCATACAGCAAGTATCCTCGCGTTCTCCTTCCTGCTCACGTGAACGCGCATGAATAGCATGAGATAACTTGGGCGCCATTATTTATATTATTGTGGTGTCGTAATTACGTTGGTGTTTGCATGAGGATACGCGCGATATTCTTCGACATCGACGATACGCTATTTCCTTCGACGAGGTTTGCGGAGCTCGCGAGGCGCAACGCCATCAACGCGATGGTGGAGGCAGGGCTCGACGTTGACCCCGAACTCGCGTATAGGAGGCTGCTCGCGGTTATTAAAAAATACGGCTCGAACTACGAGCGCCATTTCGACATCCTGCTCAAGGAGCTCCGCGCGGGAAGGAGCCCGAAACTCACCGCCGCAGGCGTCGCCGCATACCACAACACGAAATCCACGATTCTCCCCTTTCCGGAAGTCCCGCGCACGCTCCTGAGTCTGCGCGAACGCGGCTATGAGCTGTACGTCGCATCCGAGGGCAACTCCGTGAAGCAGTGGGACAAACTGATACGGCTCGGGCTGCACAACATCTTCCACGATGTGTTCGTCTCCGAGGACATAGGGGAGAGCAAATCGAAAAAGTTCTTCGAGAAGATCCTCGCGCGCCTTCGCCTCGACCCGAGAAGCACTATTATGGTCGGGGACAAGATTGAGAAGGACATGATACCCGCGAGGAGCGCCGGGATGTTGACGGTGCGCATAACGCGCGACCAATTTGCGGCAAGCCGCAAATGGTCCATTTTTGCAAAGCAAAAATTGGAAAGAAACGGGAAAGGGCCTGCGGATTTTGAAATCAAGAAGATGGACGAACTCCTGCGCGTGCTCGAAAAAATCGAAAAAATGGAATAGGCGAGGGAATGATCGACAAATACGAGCGCGCTGGAAAAATCGTCTTCGATGCGTTGCAACTTGCAAAGTCAGAGGCGAAGCCGGGCGCGAAACTGCTCGAACTTGCGGAAAAGATAGAAGGCTTTATAGTTTCCCAAGGCGCGCGCCCAGCGTTTCCAGCGAATATTTCAATAAATGACACCGCGGCGCATTACACCCCCCCTTTTGATGATGCAGGCGTGCTCGGCGAGAAAGACGTCGTGAAGATAGATGTTGGCGCGCACGTGGATGGGTTTATCGGCGACATAGCCGCTACGATTGATTTTTCAGGTGAAAACGGGAAACTCGTGGAGGCGAGCGAGAGCGCGCTCCAGGCCGCGCTTTCAGTGATGAGGGCAGGAGCGCATACTTCGGCGGTGGGCGAGGCGGTCGAGACGGAGATTAAAAAATACGGCTTCAAGCCGATTGAAAATTTGACCGGCCACGCTCTCGGCGAGTACGAACTGCACGCGGGAATAGAGATACCGAGCATTAGGACGCAGCACTCGCACGAACTCAAGGAGGGCGATGTGTTCGCGGTCGAGCCCTTCGCGTCCGCGGGCGCAGGGCACGTGAGCGAGGGCAACCTTGTAGAGATTTTCAGCCTGCTCGAGCAGGCGCCTGCACGCCTCCGCGAGTCGCGGAAACTGCTGAGCCACGCGCAGGAGAATTACAAAAAACTCCCGTTCGCAGAGAGATGGCTCAGGAAGGCCGCGTTCCCCTCGAAACTACTGCTGAACGCCGCGCTCAAGGAGCTCGTGCTCGCGGGCGCACTGCGCCAGTATCCGGTTCTCCGCGATTCCGGAAAAGGGCTCGTGTCGCAGGCAGAGCTCACGGTGCGCGTTGAGAAGGATAGCGTATCTATTTTAACCAGATGATTCACAATATACGCACTTGCGCGCTCGCGGGCCCGTGTGGTAATTTGGATAGCCGACGAGGCTTCGGACCTCGGGGTAAGGGTTCAAATTCGCTTGCGCACAGCGCAATTGTTTGTGTTCCTGCGGTGCACATCCCTTCGGGCCCGCTATTTTTCTTTATTTACTCCCTTCAATCCTTGCTCCTTTCAGGCCGACCTTTCCTTAATCAGTTTAATCAGTTCGCGCGCCTTCCTCAGTTCCGCTAGCTCGCCCTTTCTCACCACAGGAACGCCAAGAATTTCGTCGCGCTTGGACTCGCTCAAAATGAAGCACGAATGCGACTGCAGCACTTCGCTTATTCTCTGGTAAATGCCCGCGCGCTTCGCTAGCGTGCGGCGGTCAGCCTGCTCGCCTGCGACAATTTTCTCTTTCGCTGCTTCCTCCTTTGCGACCAGGTCAAACGGCGCGCTCCTCGCGCGCACGCTCTCGAACCCGAGCTTGCTGAGAACAGTGCGCTCTTGAACAGCGTTGGCGCGCGCGAACAGGGGGACAGGGCGCCTCATCTCCGCGTGCAGCAGCCTCTCGATCGCCTTCACGTGCTCCTCGCTCGCCATTGTTTTCCCGTGCTCGTAGCGGTAGAGCGTCTCCTTTGAGATTTTGGAGATGCGCGCGAGTTCCACGAGGCTCAGCCCCCTCTCGTTCCTCATCCTCGCCATTTTCTCCCCGTCAATCTCGACAAGGAATTTCTTATACTTCTTGACCTTCGGGAAATCCTCCTCGATGATCATCTTGAACGTGTTCAGGCTGCCGGCGGGAATTTCATACCTCTCGTACACGACCCCGTCCTCCAGCGCGAGCTCCTTCGCCCTCTCGCCCACGAGAA
>JBFMAP010000094.1:0-4328 GCA_040755655.1 Microcaldota archaeon | reverse complement strand
CCCGGTCAGCCCTCGAGGGCTGAGTGCGAAGCGCTCGAGCGCTTCGCACCGCGGCGTGGCGCAATTTTTGCTTTGCACAAATGCGCATTTGCATCTTTGGATGCAAATTGCGGCTGCGCTAGGTTTTCTACAGAGCCGCGAAATCCAAACATTTTTATATGAATACATTGATAGGTTAGAGAGATGAAGAGACGAGGTATTGTTGACACGTTAGTGGATGAAATCAAGAGGGTAGGCTGAACCTTAACGAAAGCGTGAGAGGATGGCGAGGCAGGGGGTAAAACTGGTTCTGCTGCTCGCGGGCGCGCTGCTCGCGGTAGTGGTGCTCGCGCTCGCGCATTTCCTAATTTTCGGATGGGGCGGGGGCGGCGAGAAGCCTCCTGCAAAGCCGCCTGTTTTCCCGAACATAACCAATCAGACGAACGGGACGCCTGTCGTTGGTGGCGCGTGCGAGAAGTTGGAGGGGCTCGCGCGGGACTTGTGCTATCTTGACGAGAGCGCGAACAAGAGCGTGGCGGCGTGCGAGAAAATCGTGAACATCAGCGTGAAGGACAGGTGCGTCTACAATTTCGCGATGGCGGACCCGTTCCTGTGCGAGAGCATAAGCGAGAGCGCGTACAAGGACGCGTGCTATTACGACGCGGCGAAAAGGAAGAATTCCTCGCTTCTTTGCGCGGGCATACTTAATGAAAGTTTTAAGGCGGAATGCAGGGAGTTCTTCAGGGTGAAGACCCCGTGCGACGAGATAGCGGACAAGTACAACCAAACATTGTGCCTCGCGCTCCTGAACAACAACGCGAGTTTGTGCGCCGACAGCGGAAATCCTGATGAGTGCTATTTCGCGTACGCGAAGAACAGGACGAGCAGGGATGCGTGCGGGGGCATAGTGGCGGAGAGCGCAAGGCACGCGTGCTACGCGGTCGTGAGGAACTGGGTGCACGAGTGCGACGCGATATCGATAGAGTACAACGCGAGCAGGGACGGGTGCTACGTGAGGTTCGCGCAGGAGATGGGCGACCCGACGGCGTGCGTGTACGCGGTGAACGCGCTGTACATAAACGAGTGCTACCAGAGCCTCGCGGTCGCGCTCAACCAGCCTGTGCTCTGCGCCCAGTGTGTGACAGAGTTCGACAGGGACGCGTGCTACGCGGCGGTCGCGCTCAAGAACAGCAACGTGCTCGCGTGCGCGAACATAGTCGCGACCGAGAAGCGGGACGTGTGCAGGATAGACATCGCGAAGGCGAGGAGCAACCCGCTGTTCTGCAGTTACGTTGAGAGCGATTACTTCAGGAACGATTTCTGCTACAAGAAGATAATAATGTCAGGCGAGTACGAGTTCTACCCGATAGTGTGCGAGAACATAGGCGAGCAGTACTGGAAGGACAGGTGCTACAACACCGTCGCCATCGCGCAGAGGAAGCCTGACCTGTGCAGGAGCATAAGCGAGGAATCGATAAAGAACACGTGCATAGAGAAGGCGAGCGCGGGTTAGAATTAGGCTGGCGCAGGCGGTTCAGGGCCTCCTGGTGCGCCGGCGTCTTCTTCTTTGCTTCCCTTATCGTCGCGCGCAATGCCCTCGCTCACGGTTTCAGGGGCTGGCTCCTCTGGAGCCTGGGGCGCGGGTTCCTCTACTGCGAACTCGCCCTCCTCGCCCTCTGGCGCCGCCATCTCCTCGAACTCCTCGAGCGGAATCTTGAACTCCTCGTTGCTCGCGATAAGCCCGCGCGCCTTCATCGTCTCGCGCGTGAGGAGGTAGAAGATGAGCGCGAGCGACTTCTTCCCCTTGTTGTTGCACGGGATTATCCAGTCGACGAATTTCGTTGAGTTGTCCGTGTCGCAGAGCGCAATCACCGGAACGCCCACGTGCGCGGCCTCGCGTATCGCCTGGCGCTCTCCCTTCGGGTCGCACACAAAAAGGAGTTTCGGCTCTGTGAAGTCAGGGCGCGCGGGGTTCGTGAAAACGCCGGGGATGAACCGCCCCATTATTATCTTGCAGCCGATGAGGCTAGCGAACTTGCTCGCGGCGTTCGCGGCGTATGCGCGCGAGGCGACAACGAGGAGTGAGGGGGGGTCGTAGCGCGAAACCAGTTTAGCGGCGAACCTGAGCCTGTCGTCGACCTTCTTGAGGTCGAGGACGTAGAGTTTGTCCTGGCGCGCCTTGTAGATGAAGTTGTTCATGTCAGGCGTCTTTATCTTCGTGCCTATGTGAATCCCGGCTTCGAGATATTTTTCCTGCTGGACCAGCAAATCCGTCATTGTTTTACCTCCTTTTTGTCCCCATCCGCGAGCATGCGATGCACATGCAATATATGGGGCCGCCGAGAGAGGAACCTGTTTGCGGTTTTTCCCCCGGACGTGCCGGCTTTGAATTCCCAACGTTGCTATTTATTTCCTTTCTTATTTTCTTTCTTTTTTAATTGAAGTTTTTTCTTTCTTTTACAAAGAAAGAAAAAAATTCACTCGGGTCGCCGGCATTCCATCCCCCACGCGCGTTCGAGCGCGCGAAAGACCCCAAGCCGGAAGCATACCAAGCTAGCACACGGCCCCGCAGCATGAATGCGTTAAAATTTCCCATACTTTGTTATGTCGTCCACGATGTCCACGTGGCTCAGGAACATCCTCCTGCAGCAGTACCTCTTCACGCCGAGTTTGTCCAGCGCGTCCGCAGGAGAGAGTCCTTTTTTCAGCATCTCCTCGTATTCCTCTGACTTGTCCGCGACGACCGCGCCGCACGTGAAACATCTCACCGGCATCATTTTATCACCATTAGTTTAACGGTATGACTTCTGGTACCGCGCGCGCGCCTTCGGCCCCTTGTACTTCTTGGGCTCCACGCGGCGCGAATCCTCCACGAGCATGTGCCTGTCCCGCTCAATCATCAGCTTCTTCAACTCTTCGTTATGAGTGAACTCGACGAGCCCGCGGGCAATCGCGGTGCGGACCGCCTGCGCCTGGCCCATCGTCCCGCCGCCGAAAACAACGATGTCGATGTCTAGCGTCTTCGCCGCATCGCCTGCGAGCGCGAGAGGCTCTGTGATGATTTCGCGGATGTACGGCTGGTCGATGGAATCGATGCTCCGGTTGTTTATGCAAAGCCTCCCGCTGCCCTGCTTCACCGAGGCGCGCGCTATGCTCTCCTTGCGCTTGCCCCTTGTCTCGACCACGCGCGGCCTCTCCTTTCTCTCCTTCTTCTGGGGCGCGTGCGGCTTTTTCTCGCGCTCCTTTTTCGGTTTTCTTGCGCCTGCCATAACCAACACCATAAACACAACAACAATAACAACGCGCGCGCACTCGCTATCCTCTGTACCTCTCGCGCACCGAGTATCCCAGCCTCGCGCACAGTTCGCCCACGAGCGTGTAGCGCGTGTTGAGCGCGTCTGCGCTCTTTACCCCGAGGTCCGCCTTCTGCGCGCTCGCGAACTCCGCGGGAATACCCATATAAACCCTGAGGTTTTTAAACGCTTTTCTGCCGTGCGCGCTGTCGAACGGGAGCATCCCCCTTATGACGCGCTTCACCAGCATATCGGGCCTACGCGGCCAGTGGGGTGCATGTTCGGGGTTCGCCTTGTTCACTGCCCACCGCCTCTTCTGGTATCTCTCCTCCACGTATTTCCTGTCCCCTGAAATCGCAATCTGCTCGGCGTTGAGAACCACCACCTGCTCGCCTGCGAGAAGTTTCTTCGCGACAACTGCGCCGAGCCTGCCGAGTATCAGATTCCTGCCGTCAATCACTATTTGAGTTTGAGCCATGTTATCACACGATTATGCGAACGTTCGTGCCTTTGGGCGCGAGGCCCACGAGTCCCTGCAGTGAAACGGCCTTCCCCCCTGCCTTTTTAATTTTCGCGAGCGCGCTTGAGGAGAACTGCGCCGCGCCGATGGTGAGCGCGCGCGTAATTTCGCCTGAGCCGAGCACCTTCCCTGGAACGAGAACCATTTCCCCTTCCTTCGCGTGCCTGTTTATCTTGCTGAGGTTGACCGCAGGCCGCGCACGCCTCGGCTTGCCCAGCCTCGAGGCTACGGATTTCCATATGGGCGCGCCGCTTCTCCTCGCGCTCTTCTCCATGAACACGACGAGGCTTCTCGTCTCCTCGCTTTCAGGGCCTCTTTTCATTTCTACACCTTTCCATACTAATATAAGTGCGGGGGATGGGAACGGAACCGCGAGGGGGGCGAGCCCCCCTCCCAGTTTGACGGTCCAATTTTTCGCTTTCGCGAAAAATGGAGCATTTGTGCGTCCAATTTTTGCCTCGCAAAAATGGACCATTCGCGGCGAGCCGCGAATTGGTCGCACAAATTGCTCCTCCTGACCACCCCCTGCGAGTCAG
>JBFMAP010000093.1:0-4341 GCA_040755655.1 Microcaldota archaeon | reverse complement strand
CTTTCGTGCACGCTAAAATTATTCTCTTGAGCAGTTCTAGCGGTTTTTGAGTAGGATGCTCCCCGGCCCATTTTTCGCTTTTCGGCGTTACTGCAATGTCCCAAACGTTCCTCATCTGCTTGCCTTTATTAAAACTTTTCATCAGCTCATAGTTGAAAGTCCATTTCTTTCCATTTCCGTTTTTTGATGCCCAGATAAGATGCTCGGTGCTCTCGGTGAAAAACCTGCAGGTTATATTCGGCTGGGCATTCGGTTTGAACCAAACTATGCTGTTGTTTATCTTTAAGTCGTGGAAGTGTTGCATTATGAAGCCGATTTGGTAGATGTTATGGAAAGAGCCGCACACCCATAAACTCCCGCCGTGCGCGAGCACACGAACGCACTCGGAAATCCACTCCTGATTGAATTTGAAAAATTCGTCTTTCGAGAAAATGTCCCATTCCTCTTCGAGCGTCACGTGCTTGCTATAAGCCCACCCAAGTCCTTTCTTTTTAGCCAATCCATAAGGCGGATCTGCAAAAATCAAATTTACCGAGTCCGAGTCAATTTTCTTAAGCTCCTCTAGGCAATCGCCATGAATAAGCCTATGGGTGGTTTTCATGTTTTCTCCGAATACATACTCGCCTTTCGTATTTAAAAACATTCGACCGCCTTCAATCCCTAACCCCATCCGGGCACACTCGGAACACGCACTCGCTTTCCGGCATGCTGGGCGAATCAACGAGGCGCGCGATTCTCTTTTCCTCTTTTCCTTTTCTCAAATAGAGGCGGTAAGTGGCCATGTGCGCGAGAACGTGCCCTCCGATGGGCTTCGTGGGGTCGCCGAAAAGAATCCCAGGGTCGTCCATCACCTGGTTCGTCACGAACACCGCGAGATTATTGTTATCCGCGAGGCGCTGGAGCGCGTGAAGATGCCTGTTCAGCTTCTGCTGCCTCTCGCTGAGCGCGCCCCTTCCAAGATATTCCGCGCGGAAATAGGAGGTAATGGAATCAACAACCACGAGTTTGATGTTGTTCTTCTTCACCATTTCATCTGCTTTTTCAATGAGGAGAATCTGGTGCTCGGAGTTGGTTGCGCGCGCAACGTGAACATTTTTGAGAACCTCGCCGGCGTCGAGCTTGAGCGCCTCTGCGAGTTGCTTCACCCTCTCGGGCCTGAAGGTCGCCTCGCTGTCTATGAAAAGGCACGCGGCGCCGAGCCCGCCTTTCTCAGGGGGCAGTTGGACGTTCACCGCGAGCTGGAAGCCGACCTGGGTGTTATGGAGGAGCATCGGCTTGAATCCACCGACAAAATTGTGCGTTCCATCCACGCTCAAGTCATAGACGTAATCGTTGTAATCCACCTCAGAGACTGACGTTACCTGCTCCCATTCAAAATCCCCATAGGCAAGCATCTGCAAGGTTTTCAAGTCGCGCAGCAGTTCGGTATCGGATACCGTTTCCTTTATTAGTTGGCGTAAGGCCGCTGCAATCTCCCTACGCCTCTCCGGCGCCACTCCCCGGACAAGATAGTTGTCAAACGTGCTCTTCCTCATTCCAAGCCTGCCGTAAATTTCCGTGCTTCTGAAAGGGAGTTCCCGGAGCGCAGAGATTATTGCTTCCGAGGAAGGAGCCTCAAGCGCGCTATAATGCTTCCCAAGAGCAGACAGTTTCTCTTCGTAAAGCTTGACCGCGAGGCGCAGGCTCTCCCGCGTTATTGTGCTGCTGGCAGGGCTGCGCCCCAAGTAATTCCAGTAGAGCGAGAAGTACTCGCCGGTTCTAATCTCCTTTTTGCTGAACCTGTTTTCTCTTCTCCTCGAGCCAGAAAGTTTCGAGTGTATCCTCTTGAGAAGCGCCTTCACCGGCTTCGCAGGAGTTCCAAACGCAGTATGTCGAACCTTTCCCCCATTGGTTATCGCAGACAGATCCTTCGTTGAAGCAGTAAGCGATTCCCTCAACCTTATCTTCCCCTCCTGCTCCGGGACGTAGACTCGATAGAACAGCGATTCACCAACCCGCTTCGTCTTTACTGAAGAGGTTATCCCCAAACGGCCCAGTAGATATGTAAGCTGTGACGCCAGAAGAGGAGATTTTGTGCAAAGTTCTGGACAATTCGAAAGATGCCCATCTCCATCAGCATACCCGGACAAGAACGCCTTCGCAACCCCTTCGCTCCCGCAAAGCACGGATTCGGGTATGAACTTCGTTGCGGAATTGCTCCCGCCGAGTTTTCCAAGAAGTTGCCTTGTTTTCTCTCTCAAAAGGGTTATGCCCCTTTCAGGGCGGAATGTCGGTTCGTGCCCAAACTTGTTTCGAATGTAAGAATGCAGCGTTTCATTTATCCTAGCGTCAAAGTTCGTGATCGAGAGGGGGTTCGCCGTTCCCTCGGCAACAAAAAGTCCAAGAAAGTACGCGTCATCTTCGCTTATTTCCGAAGTCCCTCCATCCACTGGAAGCGAATTCGCAGCCGCGATATATTCGCCTTCAGAAATAAAGCCGCTCGACTTCCATTCAAGGCCTTTTTCACTGAGTATTAAAAGAGGGTGCTGTTTCGTGACCTTGAGCACTGCCCCGCGGTTGGTCCGTATCTCAGTGATTTTCGAAACCTTCTCCCTAAACAGTCTCGAGACTCTTCCTTTTTCAAGCACCCCGGTTTTGCCGAGCGTAAGAACTGAAATTGGGTGATTTGGCTCCGAGGAAAATCCTCCTTCAAGCTCGCTTTCCTCCCCCTGATATTTTTCCCATACTTCCGAGATCGTTTTAAGATGCGGCTCTTCTGAGTTGAAATAAACAACCGGAGTGTCCGCTGAAACGCACTTTCCGCTCGAAAATTTCCCGAACGCCTCTGTGATGGACTGCGTCTCCACGCCGCCTCCGAGCAAATCATCCAGCGCCTTCGAGCTGGTCGTTATTCTTCCGACCGCCTTCCTCCTTTCCAAAATCCTGTCAGCAGTCTCATAAGCCATCTCGAGCGCGTCCTTCGCCGCGGCGATTGTTTTCTTCGCAGTATCAACTCCGATGTCCGCGACCTCCTCCAGTTCGTGCGGTGAAGAAACGGCGATTTTCTCGAGCGCGTCGTACCCTGCCTTCCGAAGTTTCTCTGCGGTGGCGGCGCCCACGCCAGGAAGGTCCTCGAGAGTTTGCGCCTTTTTCGCAGGAGCCTCTTTTTTCTCCTCAATCCCCCCCGCGACTTCCTCCTTCTCCTTCTTTTCCCGCGCCATACGAACACCTCACAAACAGCAAACAAATGACAGACATAAATAACAGACTGCGCACAAATATCACAGGAAACTATTAAATAAAAGATGCGAGGGGTAAATTTCCAATAGTGTTTCTATGATAACAGTTCTCAGATGGGGCCACCGCGCGGTTCGTGATGAAAGAATCACGTCCCACGTGTGCCTTGTGGCGCGCGCCTTCGGCGCGGACAAAGTCGTTGTAAGCGGCGAGAACGCGGACAGCATCCTCGCGAGCGTGCGCGCGCTCGGTAAAAAATGGGGAGGGGAATTCGCAATTGGTTACGAGGGGAACTGGGCCAAATTTTTACGCGCGTGGAAGAAAAAGAAGAAAGGAAAAATCGTCCACCTCACGATGTACGGCGAGCCTCTCCAGAAAAAAATCAGCGCGCTCAGGCGAGAGAAAAATTTATTGGTGGTGGTAGGTTCGCAGAAGGTTCCCCCTGAAATTTACGCGCTCGCGGACTACAACATCTCGATAACAGCGCAGCCGCACTCCGAGGTCGCGGCTCTCGCCGTCTTTTTGGACTGGTATTTCAGGGGAAAGGAACTCGACAAAAAGTTCGCTGGCGCCAAGGTGAAAATTATGCCGAGCGCGAGAGGAAAAAACGTTGCGGAGATTTAGTTCATTCTTTTTCTCTTAGCATCACGCCCGCGAGGACGTTGCTGATTAATATGAAAAGCAGCCCCACGAACGCGTATACCGCGAGGCACAGCGAGAGTAGCGCGAGGAAGTTCTCCTCGAAGCCAAGCGCGCTCTCGTGAGGGCCGTAGGTCAGGTACATCTCAGACGCGCCGAGCAGCACAACCGCGTTGTACAGCGCGCCCCCGATCGAGCCGAGCGCGCCGGGCCTCTTGCTCCCGCCAACAATCCTCATCAATTGGACAGATTCAGAGGACACGAGCATCCCGTACCCGACGACTATAGAGCCAACGCCCAGATAGTTGTATTCTGGATACTTCACGATTAGTATCGCGCCCATTATCAGAAGAAGCAAAATATCCACATGAATAAGCGCCCTGAAACTGGATGGGAGGAACTCGCTCCAGAATCCCATGCGCGCACCAGTAATAGTTTAAAAGGAATTCATTTAAACCTTCGCGCTGCCAGCCGAATGCGCGAATC
>JBFMAP010000092.1:0-4406 GCA_040755655.1 Microcaldota archaeon | reverse complement strand
ATTTGTTAAACTCCGAGCAGGTTCGATTTGTAAAAGAGCTCTACCTCAGCGAGCCGGTTACGATACGCGACATAGCGGAGCAGCTGGGCGTGTCGCACATGTGCGTGTGGAGAGCGCTGAACAGGGAGGTGATATGATGACTAAAGTATTTCTCCAATCTTCTGGGTGGCCATTTGCTGGGGAGATTCTTGTAAACGAATTAGGGCGTTGGGGATGCGAGGTAATAGAAGCCGGCGATTGGAAACAATCACATCCAGATGTGATAGTACTTGGCCGCGAGTTCTCCGAACGCGATATGCAGGTCCTCACCGAAATAGAAAACATACGCAAAGAGAACAAGGAAATTCCAATCATAGCGGTGTTATGGGAAAGGAAAATAGCACTTTCAGTGGAGGAAATGAAGAAAATACCGCTTTCCTTGCGAGCCGATGAAAAATTTGAAAAGTTGAAACACTGCGCCAAAAATAATGTTGAAAAGAGGGAGTGGGGTCCAACGATACTCAGAATAATCAGGGGCGATGACCGCTGCAACTCAGTAGAAGACAACGAGATTGCCATCGACCTTGTCATCAGGCAGTTGGAGAAACTCGAACTGCTGAAAGAGTCGAAACCAAAAATGATGCCTAGGATACTTAACATAGATATGGGCTGTTCTTGGCTCGCTGAACTCATCAGAGACAAATTAAATCGCAGAGGATGCGAGGTAATTGGTGCAAATCCAGACAAGCCCTTCCAGTTTATTGAAGGTCTTAGCTGGTTTGAGGGCAATCGGTGGTTTGGTAGTGGCTGGAGAAAAAACAAAGATCTAAAAGAGGCACTCAAAAAAATAAATCCAGATTTGATAGTGGTGACCAGTGATTGCGAAATCTCTGAGATTAGCCCGTTCTCCATTAGCCACAATAATGAAGACTTCAAATTTATTGCAAACATCCGAAGTTCGGATGAGAGAATTCCGTTGATACTGATATTGCAGGAAAAGACGCAGATTGAGATGGCGATGAAGTGGGTAGAAGTTAGGGACAGTCTAACATCTCTGCTAAAAGACGAGGGAGTAAAAATTCGGGAAAGTTTAGAATCTCTACTAAAATTTGAGGAGGTAGATGACGCTGGAAAGAGGAAGCGAAGCCCGATAACAGTCGCCAAAATCTTAGGAGGTCGAATGTTAGTAGCTACGGGTGCGTGTGGAGACTTTTGGAAAGATCCAAGCACGGAGTCTAAAGAGAGGACTATCAACGCTCTCTTCAAAGAGCTAGATGAACTTAAACTATTGCAACCAAAAGAAAAGAAAAAAACAAATGACCTACTTGGGGGTTCAGGTCTACAAAACCAAATTGGCGAACTTCCCCAGTTCTGGAAACGTCCAAAGTCAGAGAAACACCATCTCCATAATCCGTTCGAAGGTCGGCTACATAAGCGTAGCGCGTGGTTAACGTGAGTGAGGTGATGAGATGAAACAAAAGTTATCATTAGAAAAAGGTAAGGAAAAAGGTGGCACTAGTGAAAGCAAGTTAAAACTGTTCGGAGATGAAAAACTTAATCTCTTCCTAGAGAAAAAACTTGTTGAAGGTATACGCAAAGGGTGGAATTTCGGAGTCCACGAAACGAGAGCTGATGAGTTCAAGAAGGAGGCAAACAGACTAGAAAAAGAAGGCTTCTTGGAAGAACTTATCCGTGTGAGCGGAATCAAACGGTGGTCAAAAGTGAAGCATGAAGAGGCGCTTGAACTCAGAATGCATGGCATCTCACTCCAACAGACAAATCCGAGTAGCGCGGCTAGGGTACTATGGGGGGCTGCCATGACGCACAAACGGATCGCTGATGTCTCTGAAGAACAAGCTAAGAGGATTAGAGATGCTGGGAAAGTTATTTGTGTATCGCTCAAACATCCTGAAAAAGAACCATGGGTAGCGACGACTCCAACTGTTGTTTTAAATTCAATGGGGGCAGCTTTAAATCGTGAAGCGAAAGAACGCAGGATGGAAGTAAAAGTTTTGAACATGGTGGCGGAGATACTGAAAAAAGCTGGCAAACTGAAAGAGGCAGACATGGTGGAGGAGTTTGCCAAAGCAGAGCTTGAAAAAGCAGAAAACGCAGAGCGAAGACGACAGCAGCCGCCTAATGCCTGAACTGCCTTATTCCAGTGAAGACCATCGTGATTCTGTGCTCGTTGGCCGCGCGGATTACTTCGGGGTCGCGCTTCGAGCCGCCGGGCTGTATGATTGCGGTCACGCCTGCCATCGCAGCCGCGTCAACCGAGTCGCGGAACGGAAGGAACGCGTCAGAGGCGAGAACCGTTCCCTTCGGGGAGCTGAGCGCCTTCAGCACGCCAATTTTCGAGGAGTCGACGCGCTTCATCTGGCCAGCGCCTATCCCAATCGTGCGGTCCTCGAGCGCATAAACGATTGCGTTCGATTTCACGTGCTTGCAGACCTTCCACGCGAACTCGAGCATCTTCATCTCCTTCTGCGTGGGCTTCCTGCGCGTGACAACGCGCGTCTCTCCTTGGAAAAGTTTGATGTTCCTCTCCTGCGCGAGCAATCCCCCCAGGACGCTGCGGAATTCCCTGCCCTCGTGTTTTTCAGTGCTTATCTCGCCCATCTCGAGCACGCGCGTGTTCTTCTTCCTCCTGAGCATCTCGAGCGCCTTCTCATCGTAGGCTGGCGCGAGAATAACGTCAACGAATATTGGAACGAGTTTCTCTGCTGTCGCGGCATCAACTTTTCTGTTGAGCGCGTAAACCCCGCCGTACGCCGCCTCTGGGTCAGTGGAAAATGCTTTTGAGAACGCGTCTGAAATCTTCTCTGCAATGCCGACCCCGCAGGGGTTGTTGTGTTTAACTATCACTGTCGCGGGCTCGTCGAACTCCTTGAGGAGCGCGAGCGCGGAGTCCACGTCGAGCAGATTGTTGTACGAGAGTTCGATTCCGTGCAGCTGTTTTGCGTTCGGAATGCACGCCTCGCGCATGATTTCGTTCGACTTGTAAAGCGCCGCCTTCTGGTGCGGGTTCTCCCCATACCTGAGTTCCTGAATTTTCTCGTACGAGAGGTTCAGGAATTTCGGGAAGCCGTTTCCCTTCTCGTAAATCTTGCCCAGGTAGTTTGATATTACGGAATCGTAGTGCGCAGTGTGCTGGAACGCCTCGAGCGCGAGCGATGCGCGCGTGCTGTCCGAGAGCTCGCGGTTGCTCCTCCTCAACTCCTCGATGAGCGCGCCATATCGGGCAGGGTTCACCACGACCGCGACGCTCGCGTGGTTCTTCGCCGCTGAGCGGATGAGCGCTGGCCCGCCGATGTCGATGTTCTCAATAGCCTCCTCGAGTTTAACATTTGGGCGCGCGATTGTTTTTTCAAATGGATAAAGATTTACGACGACCATGTCGATGAGCTCAATATCGTGCTTGCCTGCCTGCTCCATGTGAGATTTGTCGCTACGGAGCGCGAGCAGCGCGCCGTGTATTTTCGGGTGGAGCGTCTTCACGCGTCCTTCCATCATCTCAGGAAAGCCCGTGTAATCGGAAACCTGCCGCACGCGCACGCCGGCATCAGAAAGCGCCTTTGCCGTTCCGCCTGTCGAAAGAATTTCAATCCCCAGTTCGCTCAGGTAGCGCGCGAAATCAACGACGCCGGTCTTGTCAGAGACGCTTATGAGCGCGCGGGATACACTAACCATCAAATCACGACAAACGCGCACGGACGCGTGCGCGAGAATTATACGAGAACCAGTTGAAATAGTTGCACGGGATAGTTTAAAAAAGGTTTTTGTTGATACGCGCGGGTTATGCTTGAATGATTGGCAACCTATCGCAACATTTTTGATAACTCTTTTCTTGATTCGTTTATAGAACGTTCTATGCCGCGTCGTTTAAACCAATTATGTTCCATTATCTTCCCGTAGATGTTGTCTGCTATCTTCTCACTAACTTTCCTGAATTTGTCTCTTTCCTCCTGCGTAGATAAACATTTTTCGCCTACATTATTAGCCGCGGTTATCCCTTCTCTAACCGAAAAAAGCTTTCCTCTCTGCGTCGCTTTTATGATCTCGTCAACAGCAGATGGATCACCAATTCGTTCAAGGCTTTCGACCGCATATTTCTGAACCCCAAAAGATTCATCGTTCATCATACGCACAAGCGTTTCGATTACTTCTTTTCCTTTGAAACTGCCGAGCGCCCTCGCAACCGACATTCTCACGAAGTGGTCGTCCGCTTCTGAAAAAAGCATTATAATCTTAAGCGAGGACTCGGCAGCGAGAATGCCAAGGGCATCTATGCACGCAGTGCACGAGTCGGTTACATAATCTTTGATTTTCATCATTGAAGAAAAAAATTCGGTATCTCCTATAGCGATGGATGTCATAATTGGGAGGGGAGCTACGTTGTAGAACGGCGCATAGCTTTGCACTAGCCC
>JBFMAP010000091.1:0-4417 GCA_040755655.1 Microcaldota archaeon | reverse complement strand
CGCATTTCCGCGAGAACAGCGTAAGAACTGACGCGGGCGTGAAAGAAGTGAAGAAGGCGGTAAGAGAAAGCGGTTAATGAGTCCTTGTTCTTGCTTTTATTGTCACTTTGCTTGTTGCTTCTTCTGCAGAGTTCTCAATCAATCGTATTTCTATTTCTTTTACCGCGCGCACGATTGGGTTTTTGTCGTTCAGTTGGTAGAGCACAATTCGGCCTATTTTTCTTGTTGGTGTCACAATTTCTGCTTTTTCAAGTCTGCGCCAGTATAGATGCACGGTCGCGATTCCCAAGCCAGCGCCCTTCGCAATCTCTGTTTTCGGGAAGTCCTGCAGTCGGTTTTCTAGCAGAAAGTCCATTATCTTAATGACGGGGTTATTTCCGAAGAACTCGACTAGTATCGAAACGTCGTTTTCAGTAGCCATTTGACTACCTCCTGAATATATATGTGATAATATTAGTATATAAACCTTTGCATATTTTTAAAAATAGCACCAAATATGCGTTTGGGAAGAGCGATTAATTTAAAATGTTGATGCGACAACCGCACATGTCCATCGAGAACATAACCAACGAAGCGATTGGGGCGCATATCCTTTACAAACTTGCGAGAAAGAGGCGCTGGGGCGGAAAGCATACCGAACTGCGGAACTGCATCAAAAGCCTTGACCCGAAACTCCACGAGCGCGGTGAAGCATGCGCTGGCGCGTTGATAAAGAAAGGGCTCCTTCTTCACGGCCCGAAAACAGGCGAGACACACGTGAGTTTGAATCCCGCGAGAAAAGGGGAAATTCTCGGGGTTATTCGAAAATATCTTGGAAGCAACGTGTGGGTTTAGAATACGAAAACAGTCGCGCTCCCCAGGTACGCGAGCGCGATGGACTGCAGGATTTTGCCGAGCGCGGCAGCGAGGAGGAACTTCCACCACCTGTACTCGAGCGCGCCTGCGGCGATGCCCGCGAGGTCGAACAGCGGGTTCGGGATGAGCGCGAAAACGAAAACCGTGAGGAAGCCGTTTCTCTCCATCCATTTCTTTACCCGCTCGTATGTCTTCAATTTCCTATCCTCGAGGAGCGCGCTGCCTCCGTAGCCGAAAATGTAACCGCTTAACTCGCCCAGCGCAGCGCCCGTTCCTGCAACAACTCCGAGAATTAGGGGGTCGAGATATCTGCCGAGAACGAACACGCCGAAGAGTCCGGGCACGGGAAGGATGACTGTCGCGTTGGAGAGAAGCATTATGAGAAAAGCGGCGCCGTAGCCGTACGCGCGGAAGTTTTTCTCCTCGCTGAGAAATCCTATCGGGTTGAGGTAGAGGATGAGCGCGGTGATGAGGAGCGCGAAAATTAGAAGAGCGTACTTCGTGTTGAGTGTGGCGCGCGACATCTTACTCCCTGTACCACATCGGGTTCGACCACACGCGGTCGCCTGCGAAGAGCCTGTTCGAAATCACGAAAATGACCATGCTGCCGTCGTGGTGACCCGCGACTCCTGCGCGCGTCGCCTGCTGCCCGTACCCATAGAACCCGATTAGCGGAGCGTTCCCGAGGACTTTTTTAACCTCTTTTATTTCCCTGCGCGCGCTCTGCTCCCCGAGAATTTCAAGGCGCGAGGCGCAGCTGAAAACGAGCGCTGCGGCGATTTCCTTCTTGTCGAGGTGCGCGGCCGCCTGCTTCGCAGCCTTAACGCACGAGGCGATAAGTTTCTCGTGGTTGCGCGTATCGCCTATTTCGGCGTCCATCACGCGCACAGGAACGCTGTGCGGAACGTGTGCGCTGAAGAAGATCGCACCATCTTTGCGAATGGAAAGGGGGGTGCGAATCCTGTATTCCTCGTTGTGCTCCGGAATCCCAAGCGGGTGCTCGCGGAGCATGCGGAGGACCTCTGCCTCGCTCGTAAGATGCTGGATGCCGAGAATCTCCTTATACACGTCAAGCGCGCGCCTCTCGTCCAGCTCGTAGAGGACGTTGTCTTTCGCGTGCGTGACGACAGCAGCGCGGCCCTTTGGCTTCCATCCGTGCTCAATCCCCACGCCCGTGATAAGGTCGCTCGCAATCAGCGCGACAGGCACGCTGTCGGTGAGAACGAATTCGTTGAAAAATTGGAAGCACTTCTCGAGCCGCATATCGTCGGCAGCAGAGCCGCCTATCACCTGCGCTCCATAACCCAAAACATCAGTTATCCCGTTGATTATCTCGCTCCCGTCTCCGTTCAATCCATCAGGGAGCATTATTACAGTGAATGGCGCGTACTTCCCGAACGGCTTCGCGCCCTTCTCCTTTGATTTCGACTTTATGCTCTTGCGCGTCGCGAGCGTGACGTCGACTTTCATCTTGCTCGCAACAGAGAGGGCTGCCTCCTGGCCAGCAAGCCTCGAGTGCTTTGTGACGTCTTTTCCCAAGCCAACGAGAAATTTCATGTAATCCGAGCGTACCGCCATCACAGCGACAGACCACCTGCGCGGTCCCTTGTCGGTTATTTCAGCGGCAGATGAGCACCCGATGAGCGGCGCCTGCCGCGTGACCTCGCGCACGCCTGCGAGAAGCCTGCCCAGTTCGTAGCGGACGGACGCGAAAACTAGAACGAAGTCCGCGCGCTTCTGCTTCATCTTTCTCAGCGCGAGCGCTGCGGCCTGCTTTCCAGCCTTGTAAGAATCAGGCAGCGCGCTCGAGCCCACGCCCACCGCTATCTTCCTCATATCGCACCGGGAAGTAATGGAAAAAGAGCGCTTATAAATACTGCGGTGTTGTCCGGCTCTTGGCAGTCGTTACATCTCTTTTGGGCTCGGAAGGTTCTCCTCTCTCATTCGCGCGGATTCTGTGCGCGATTGTGATGCGAACCTCTCCTCCTTCGTCTCCTCAACGCTTGGGAGCCTCATGGCGATGGTTTTGCTCGCCTCGTCGTAGTTCGTCTCGTAGACAAGCGAGATGTTTCTGACAAACTCCGCGCGCCACCCGCCCATCTCGCCCGCAAACTTATATTCGCCAGTCTCCGCGAGAGCGTTGAGCGCGCGCACAATCGCAGGGACGTCGCTTTCCGCTGCGCCGCTCTTTTCGGCAAGCCATTTCGCAGTCGCGGCCAGCTCTGCCTCGTATGCTTTGTCCGCTGCCTTGAAAACGCCTTTTTCGGCTGTTAGACTCATTTTTGCAGGCGAGAGGTCGCGCAGTTTTCCCATCTTCTCGGCAAACTCCACGTTTGTGAGCGCGGTCTCCTTTTCCTTTTTCAGTTCTTTCACCGCGCCATCCACCACGTTAAAATCGACTGTTGCGTTTTCATCGGCTATGCCGGTATTTTTCATCACGCGCTCCTTGAGTCCCGGAATGGTGTTGAGCTCGACGACCGCAATCGGAGTCGTTCCGAAAGTTCCGGGCGGGCTGTGCCTGGCCTTGAGTTTTCCTTTGAACTCATCAAGAGCCTCGGCGTCTTTCCCTATGGTTTCGCGCAGGCTCGCTGGCCCGCCTTCTGCGGCGAGCGCGTCGTTCACTTCCTTTTGTTTTCTCCTGTCTCCAGCGACAACTGAATAAACCGCTCTAACGCTCTCATCAGGTGAAATCTCTTTCACCACAGGAGGCGCCGAGGTCGCGGAGACGAGCCCCATCTCCATTATCCTGTTCCCGTCCATTTTCATATCCACGGCAAGCGAGAGGTTTTCGGATAATTTCGCGCGCCATCCCTCATCACTGATGAACGCGGTCTTGGTGCGAAGATAACTGTCATCTGGCACGGAATAGGACCCGTTTGTGGCCACCCCGTCAAGCGCGCGCGTTATCTCTTTTATCGCCTCGCGGTTTCCTCTGACCCCGCTCTCATCCGCAAGGCGCTCGGCAAACCTGCCCAGCGCGTTCTTGTACTCATCGACTTTTTCATTGAAATCCGGTCTTGTGTAGTCTTTAAGCTCGTTCGCAGCAGCGAGCAGTTTTTCAAACTCGATTTTCAATTCCACTCTGGCGAGCACGCCCTTTCGCTTATCTATCTCCTTATCGAAAGCCTCCTTTGCATCGCTGTAGCTCACGCGCCCGTCTATTGCTTTGGCCTGCAGCGCGCCCTGGATTTCCGGAAGCTCCGCGAGTTCATCGAGATTAACGTCGGTATGCCCGCTAACATCTGGAAGCTTGTGCCTTACATCCAGGTTTTTCTTCGCGTTTTCAAGCGCCCGCACGTCTCCCATGAGTTTTGCCCTCAATCCGTACAGAACGCCTGCGCCTTCCTCGTCAAATTTTGCGACAACGTCGGCTGCTGTTTTCTCACCCTTGAGATAAGAATTAACCACTTGGTTTGTTTCATCGGTCCTCTGCTCGATGGTTTTTGGCAGTTCTGTGATCGGTTCTATCTGAGGAGCGCCCAATAGCTCTGCACCTGTTTTTGCTTCCACGTATGCCGCGCCGCTTGGAGCCTCTTTTGGCTCTTTGAGTTCCTTTTGCATC
>JBFMAP010000090.1:0-4429 GCA_040755655.1 Microcaldota archaeon | reverse complement strand
TTGCACCGCATTTTTCACATCTTCCTTTTGTCTGTTTTCTTGAGACCGGCATATCGAACACCCCCAACCTTTCTATTGTTTTCAAACTTGTAATCGTCTCATCCTTGAATGCTGAAATGCTCCTCGAGTTCAGCCCAGTAACTGTGTAGTTTCGCGTCCCCGCGCGCAAACTCGAACCAGTTGAGATGCTGTTTTTCCTCGTCGATTATAAGTTGAAGCGCGCTCCTGAGCTCTCTTCCCTTCAGTTCACGCTTGTAACTCTCGTAGAGCGCGATTGATTTCTTCTCGGTCTTTATCGCCTCCTCCATTATCTTCATGTCCATCGCGACCTCGTGCCTCTTGTGGTATTCTATCGGCTTCGGGAAGATTCGCGGCCTCTTGAGGATTTTAACCTGCCTCCTGAGCACTGCTGGCGCGTGCCTGCGCGCGAGTGTTTCAAAAAATTGAAGATGCCTCTTCTCCTCGCTCACGAGAAACTCTAGAACTGCCTTGCCGTTGGGGTCCCTCACCTTGCGTATTGCGCGCGAGTAGAAATCTATTCCTTTTTTTTCTATGCTGATTGCGCTCTTGAACGCGCTAATTAAAAAATTCTCCTGGTCCTTCTTTTTTTTGCCGGCCACAGCCTCACCCCCTCAACGATAAACACGCGCACTTATTCTGGGCAGCATCGCGCACAGGAAAGCCTGCTGGACCATTTCCTCGCGCCCCGCTAGCCCGCGCGAGAGGAAACCCAACGCGCCCCCTTTCTCGCCGATTTTCTCTATCCCCGCGATTTCCGAAAACATATCCCCCATGTCGCTCCTTTCCCTTTTGATTCGCTCTACTATTTTCCGCGGGACCTCGAACCCCATCGAGCACCCGAGCGTCGTCTGCTCGCCGTCATGAACCGCGCACCAGAGGAAATCAAAATATCTTTTCCCGAACTCGAAGAGCCCGCTCTCCAGCCCCACTCCATAATCAGCGCGAAGTTTTTTATGCGCGCGCCCTGCCCGCTCCACCGCACCACCAATCGTGCTTTTCCCGAAAGGCTGCCTCCCTGCGCACGAGTTAATCCTTACCCCTTCCACATGCGCAAGAAAAGGGAAAATTTTTTTCGCCACGGCGCGCACACCGTTTATTTTGTTCGGGTTCGTCGAGCCGAGCGCGATTCGCAAAGGCTTCAATCTTTTCCCGCGCTCATCAATCTCCCCGGAGAGCACGCGCTCGCAAGACACGCGCTTCAAATCTTCCGCATAAACAATAGGAACAACAACAATCTCGAGTTTTTTCAGTTTTTTTCGCGCGCGCCTCTCGTTTATTTCGCGCGCGGTTGTTTCTGTTTCAGCGCTCACGACGATTGCATCAATCTCGGCATCGCGCGCCGCAGGGCCGAACTTGTCCTCGATTTTCAGTATTTCGGCGCGCCGCGCATTTTCTCCCAAAAACGCAACCAACTTTTTTTTCCTCGCGGCGAAATTCCTGATTTTGTATTTCTTCCGTCTGCGCGCGAAACCGTCGCTCGTGAGACCGATGAGCACGCGCGCGCCGATTGAGAATGCTTTCGAAAGAAGCGCGCTGTGGCCTGCGTGAATCACCTCAAAAGTCCCCCCGAGAACAACGCGCCCGAACATGAGAGTATTAAAAAGACATAATTTTAAATAATGCTCATGGGCGGGATGGACGAGGCGGCGCGGATACAGAGCGACATAGAGCAGTTCCACGAGAGCGCGAAAAAGTTCTCCCGCGCGCGCGGAAAAAAGAGGGAGCTCGTGGAGCAGGCCGCGCGCTACTGCGAGGATGCGAAGTTTTATTTGAAGAAAAAAGACCACATAAGCGCGTTCGGATGCATCAACTACGCGCATGGCATTCTCGACGCGCTCAAGCACCTGGAAGCGCGTTAGACAATCGTGCGAGATAGGTTAGACTATCGTCGTAGGAAAAATATAAATACGTCCTATTTCAAATACACACGGTTGCTTGAAGTTAGAGTGGGAGGTGGGCTTGAGTGCAAGCTAACCTACATGTCGCGCCGCCTTACTATAGGAGGCGTCCTAATTCTGATACAGGAAATAGTACCGGTGCGAGGTTTCGCGCGAACACGAGTTCTCATCTTGATGACTCTTTTGAAGGAAACAATATCGTCGCGCCAAAAATGTCCGGTTCGCACTCTGGCAGACGCTATCCACTTTACGTAAAATCATGCGATATCAAACTAAGTGAGCTTGAAAAAGAGGAAGTCGAACCAAAAATAGCAAAATTGGAAGATGTCCTAGAATCCAAAAGACATCCAATCGCAGATTCTTCCGGAATCATAGAAGCCATAAGATTCCTAAGAAACAAAATTGACATCAAAATAGCCAATCCCAAAATAAGTGAGGAATGTGCCACGATCGGCAAAGAAATGATAGATCGTTTGAACAGACTGCTGGGCTTGTATGTGGTGAAATTTGGAGACGAGAGTAATACAGTTGCCTATGTAATCCGCTCTTGGCTTGTTGACGTGCGTAGAACAGGGAAGGAGGACGACTTCACCATTTACCTCCAAGCAGCTAGAGCTTTCCCATCCTATGGAATGCATGAACACTATGAACAAAAAATTCGCCGCGAACTTAAAAAAGAAAAATTTAAGAAGATGAGTAACGAGGAGTTCACCGCTCGAGTTTTAAATACCCTTCGAGAGATAATACCTCATCTGAGGAAAATTTTTGAGCTGGATAAGAAATAGTACGTCTTTTTTATATGCGCGCATATTATTTAAACCATTTGCCGCGATATACTACCATGCACAAGCCGATTAGGATGAGGAAGGCAGTCAGAACAGATGAGCGCGCTGAGAGGGTGCTTGCGCGCGTGCTTTCGAAAATAAAGCCTACTCACGCGGAGGAGAAGAAAGATGAGGAGTTCTCGCGCAAACTTATAGCGAAGCTGCGCGCGGTCGTGCCGCCAGGCGTGGAGATTGAGATGGCGGGCTCGATTGCGAAGAAAACCAACCTGCGCGGGGACAGGGATTTCGACGTTTTCATCCTCTTCCCTAAAGAATACACGAAAAAAGATTTGGTTACGCTCGGGCTCGGGTACGCGAAGAAGGCGATGCATCCTCATCACTGGGAAATCGGCTATGCTGAGCATCCTTACCTGCGCGCGAAAGTGGAGGGCTGCGATGTCGATGTGGTCCCCTCATTCAAAATATACCGCGCAGGCGAGATGCTTTCCTCCGTCGACCGCTCGCCCCTGCACACGGAGTATGTTCTTAAAAACATGGGCGAGAGGCAGCGCGATGAGGTGCGCCTTCTGAAACAATTTTTAAAGAGGATTGGCGCGTACGGCGCGGAGTTGAAGACAGCTGGCTTCTCCGGATACCTTTGCGAGTTGCTGATACTGCGATATGGCTCATTCAGGGAGTTGCTTGCTGCTGCGAGCGCTGAGTGGGGCGAGTTTATATTGATTGATTTCAAGGGCGAGCACGTTCCAGAGGAAGCGAAGGAAAAATTTCACACAAATTTTGTTGTGGTGGACCCTGTTGATGAAAACAGGAACGTCGCCGCAGTCGTCTCGCGCGCCTCCATTTCCAAGTTCATACTCGCGGCGCGCGCCTTCCTTGAGCATCCATCAGAAGAATATTTTTTCATTTCGCTCGCGCACGCGCACAAAAAGGAGATTCAGAAGAGAATTCTCGGGCGCGGGACTGAAATTTTCTACATCCGCTTCAACGCGCCGCGCGTCGTGCCAGACATTCTTTGGCCGCAGATGAAGAAAACCGCGCTCTCGCTCGTGAAGCATCTCGAAATGGCTGGGTTCAGGGTTTTCGGCTGGGACGTGTGGTCCGACGACGAGAAGGAGTGTCTTATTCTTATTGAGATGGAGACGGCGCGCCTCCCTGCGGTGCGCAAGGCGCAGGGTCCGCCCGTGCATTTCAAGAACGACGTTTACGATTTCCTGAAAAAGCACGGGCGCTCGCTTGACATATGGATTGAGGATGAGCGCGTGCTTAGCATAGAGAAGAGAAAATTCACGCACGCGGGCGAAATCATCCGCGATGTCGCGCGCAGCCCGAAAAATTACGGGATTCCTGACAACATCGCGCCGCATTTCAAAAGGTATAAACTGCTGGGCGAGCGCGAGGCGCTCTCTGAAAAATATTTGCCTCTGATGCGGCAGTATTTCGTTAAGAAAGGGTTTTATCTGGAGTGAGAAGGCGAGCGTATGGAGTTCAAGCACATAAGCGAAATAATGTCCCAGAAATTCGAGGGGAAGGAGGCTCGCGTGCGGGGCTGGATTCACCGCAAGCGCTCGGGCGGCGGGATGCAGTTCATTGTTGTGCGCGATTCAACCGGGACAATTCAAGTTGCGGTGAAGAAAGATGCGGTTGGCGAGCGCGCGTGGAAGGACGCGGAGGAGGCGCTCATCGAATCCTCGGTGAGCGTGAAAGGAACAATAAAGGCGGACAAGC
>JBFMAP010000089.1:0-4475 GCA_040755655.1 Microcaldota archaeon | reverse complement strand
GCTCACCATTCTTCCGCGCGCGGATTCTTACATGTTCCACCACCCCAACGTGAGGTGGGCGCAGGCGCAGGCAGAGGCAATCGGGATTCCGATTGTTATGAGGAAGACGAGCGCGAGTAAAGAGGAGGAGTTGCGCGAGTTGCGTGAGGCGATTGCGAGTTTGAATGTTGATGGGGTGGTGAGCGGAGCTGTAGCGAGCGAATACCAGCGAGAGAAGATTGACATCATCTGCGAGGAGATTGGAATCGCGAGTTTCGCCCCGCTCTGGAAGAAAAACCAGGAATCCCTTCTGCGCGAAATTGTGGTAGCGGGATTTGAAGTGGTGATTACGCGCGTGGCTGCCGAGGGATTTGATGAAACGTGGCTTGGAAGAAGGATTGATGAGAAATGCGTTGGGGATTTGCTGAAGTTGAATAAAAGGTTCGGGGTTAGTTTGTGCGGGGAGGGAGGCGAGTTCGAGACGTTCGTGTTGCGCGCGCCGTTCTTCAAAAGGGAAATTGAGATAGAAAAAAGCCGGAAAGTCTGGAAGGGCGCGGGCGGCGAGCTCGTAATCGAGAGCGCGAGGGTGAAACATTTATAAGGGAGAATAAAGAAATATTCGCGAGGCGTTGGCCTGGGGGATAATTATGGTTTTTGAAGGGGTGCTCAAAAAGGTCGGCTATGTCACGAAGGCTGAGATGGACGCTGCGGCGAGGAAGCTTGACGAGGAGAGGAAGAACGCGCAGAAACTCAGGGAGCAGAAAGACGCGGTCATCGAGGAATTGAAGAAGCAGCTTGACGAGTTCTCCAAGGCGAACGAGATGTTCGACGAGGCGAACAAGAAGCTCAACAAGAAGGTCGAGGATGTCAGCCAGCGGTACACCGAGGTTAAAAACATGCTCTCGGAAACGCAGAGGGAAATGGACAAGGTGAAAAGCGCGCTCGAGTCGCAGTTGGAGAAGGCGAGAAAGGACGCAGGCGAACTCGCGGACGACATTAGGAAACTCCAGAATGAAAAGACGGACCTCGCGCGCAGGGCGAAGAGCGAGGCGGGGAAACTCATAGAGGAGAAAAAGAAAACCGCCGCGCAGCTCGCTGAGGCGATGAAAAAACTGGCGAGGACAGAGGCGCTCATAAAACAGCTCGACGAGGCGAGGAAAAAGGCAGAGGAGAAGGCGAAGGAGGTTGAGAAGGCCGTGAAGTCCGCAAAGGCCGCGCCGGCAAAAGTCGTGAAAAAAGTTGCTGGGAAGGTTTGGAAGGTTGCTGGAAAAGCGAAAAAAGCGGCGAAGCACGTGAAGAGAGTTGTCAGGAAGGCGGCGAGGAAAGTCAGGAAGAGAATAAGGACGATGAGGAAAGGCGGGAAGAGAAAAAAGTAATTTCTACGTCCCCTCTTCCCAGGAGCGCGCGTATTTTTTCTGCTCTTCCGTAAGTTTATCCAATTTTATTCCCTGCGAGAGGAGCGCCATCCCTGCAACTTCGTCGTCTATGTTCTGCGGAACATCATGAACCCCTGCGCGCAGTTTTCCCCTGTTTTTCGCGAGATGCTCGGCGCACAGCGCCTGAATCGCGAAACTCCCGTCCATTATCTCTATTGGATGCCCCTGACCGCTCGGCCGCGCGAGGTTCAGGAGCCTTCCCTCTGAAATGAGAAATATTTTTTTTCCGTTCTTGAGCGTGAATCTCTCTAGGTTTTCCTTCACTGTCTCGCGCTTCTTCGAAATTTTCTCGAGCGCGGGAATGTCGATCTCCACGTTGAAATGACCCGCGTTCGCGAGGAGCGCGCCGTCCTTCATTTTATCGAAGTGCGCGCGCGTGAGAATATTTTTTCCTCCTGTTGCCGTTATGAAGATGTCGCCCTCGCCGGCTGCGCGCGCCATATCTATCACGCGAAAGCCCGAGTAAAGCGCCTCAAGCGCCTTGTGCAGACCGGAGGGGCCTTCGCCGAGCCTTTCTGCGGTTTCGGTGATTATCACGTTCGCGCCCATCCCCCCGAGCCTGTCCGCTATCCCCCTGCCGCACGAGCCGAAGCCAGCCACTACGACTGTTTTCCCTGCAATCAGCTTGTTTGTCACTCGCATGAGCGCATCAACCGTGCTCTGCCCTGTGCCGAAGCGGTTGTCGAACAGATATTTTGAATATGCGTTGTTTACCGCGACTACGGGGAATTCCAACTTTCTGTCGCGCTCCATCGCTCGAAGGCGAGTGACGCCGGTTGTTGTTTCTTCGCAGCCGCCGATTATGTTTGGAAGGAGATTCCTTCTTTTCGTGTGGAGCGCGAATATCTGGTCGCATCCGTCGTCGATAACTATGTTCGGTTTCTCGTCAAGAACGCGTTTTATGTTCGCGTAGTACTCCCTGTCCGTCTCGCCTGCCCACGCGAAAACAGACATCTCGCGCGCGAGCGCCGCGGCAACCCTGTCGTCTGTGGTGAGGGGGTTGCAGCTCGTCGCCGCGATGCGCGCGCCGCCTGCCTTCAGCGTCCTCAGGAGAATGCCTGTTTTCTTCTCGAGATGCAGGCACGTTCCGATGACGAGCCCGCGGAGGGGCTTCTCCTTCTCGAATCTTTTTTTAATCTCGCGGAGAAGGGGCATGTTCTCCTCTGCCCACTCCAGTTCCTTCAGCCCCTCGCCTGCAAGTTTTTCATCCCTAACCAAACTTTTCATTCAATCCCCCCAGTCCCAACCAGACGCGCGATTATCCTTTTAATATCATCCTCTTTTTTGCCCGCGAGGGCGCGCGCCTCCTCGTAATCAAGCGGCTTCTTGGAAACCCCGCACGCGTAATTTGTGGCTATCGCGAGCGACGCGAATTTGATATCGAGTTCGCGTGCGAGTATCGCCTCGTACGCCTGCGTCATGCTCACCAAACTCGCGCCCATCTTCTTGAGCGCGCCTATCTCCGCGCGCGTCTCGAAGCGCGGCCCAGGCACTGTCGCAATCGTGCCTCCGGATTTTATTTCCACTCCCTCGGCTCGCGCAGCGCTTTTCACCGCGCTTGCGAGGTTTTCGTCGAACGGGCTCGTGAGGTCTATGTGCTTTATTCCCGCCTGAAAGTCGTCGAAAAATGTGACAGGGCCGAGGGTGAGCGCGATAAAATCATCTGGGAGGATTAGGTCGCCTGGCTCGAACCTGTCTATGACCCCGCACGCGCTCGTTGCGATTATCCCCTGCACGCGGAGCGTGTTTAGCGCGTATATGTTCGCCCTGTAGTTTACCTTGTGGGGTGGTAGGGTGTGGGATTTTCCATGGCGGGCGATGAAAGCGAGAGGCTTTCCCTGAACCGCGCCGAGCGTGACGTCTGCCTCGCCAAATGGCGTGATTATTTTCCTCTCCTCGCCCCTTACCATCTCGTAAAGACCAGAGCCGCTTATTATCCCGAACAACGAACCACCAGCAGATGTTAATTTAATTATATGATATACATTATTATATTATGCGCGCTGTGAGGGACGTTTTCGGAGTTGGAACCGCCGTCGTGGACTATTTTGCGAGAGGCGGCGATGCGCTGCTGGATGGACTTCGCCTCATCAGGGGCGCTTCAAATTATACGAGCAGGGAGAGGCTGGACGCGATTCACGCGCGCGTGAGGAAAAAGATTTTCTCATGCTACCCCGGGGACAACGCGCGCAATTTGTGCGAGGGGGTGCGCGCGCTCGGGGGGCGCGCGGCGTACGCGAGCGGCATCGGCGATGACACTGAAGGAAAAATTTTCATAAAAAATCTGCGCGCGCTCGGGATAGAATCGTTTCTTTCGCTGCTAAAAGGGAGCACCGGAAAAATCATCACATTCATCACTCCTGACCACGAGAGGACTTTCGCGGTCTCGCTCGGGAACACAGTGGACTACGACGCGATTCCTGAAAATGAGCTCGCGCGCTCGAAATTTTTCTACCTCACTTCTATAACCGCGCTCTGCGATGGGAAACTCGCGCGCGCATCGGTCGAGGCAATGAAATTTTGCAGGAAAAGGTGCGTGCGCGTCGCGCTCTCTCTCGAGAGCGCGCCCATGGTCGAGGCGAGGAGGGAAAAAATAATGAAACTGCTCGAATATGTTGATGTCCTGTTCGCGAACGAAAATGAGGCGCGCGCGCTTGTCGGTGACCTGGACAGAATTGCCGGCGCGTGTGACGTTGTTTTTTTGAAGATGGGCGCGCGCGGGTCGGTTGTTTTCCACAGGGGCTGGAGGTTCGACATTCCGGCGTACGAGGCGGAAGTCGTCGACACGACCGGCGCCGGAGATTTCTACGCCGCTGGCGCGATTTACGGTTTGGCGCTGGGCGCGGGCGCGGAGAAAGCGGGGAGAATCGGCTCATACGTGGCTGCGCGAGCAGTCGAGGGGGCTGGCGCTCGCGTGGGAAGGATAAATAAAAAACTCGTTGAAAGATTAGCGCGAGAGTAAGCTGTCGGCCGCATTCTGCGCGCGCGCGATGATTTTCTCCTCGTCGAACGTGAGAATATTTTTGTTTTCCATCACCAGTTTGCCGTCAATAATCACAT
>JBFMAP010000088.1:1729-4487 GCA_040755655.1 Microcaldota archaeon | reverse complement strand
GCGCAGCTCGGCGTATCACAGCCCAGCGTGAGCGAGATGTTCCGTAAGCTGGCGCGCGAGAAACTCATCACCCACACGCCTTACAGAGGCGCGGTCCTCACTAAAAAAGGGGAGGAGATAGGAAAAGGGATAACGAGGAAGCACCGGCTCATCGAGAGGTTTCTCGCGCTCCTTGGAATTGGAAAAAAGAAACTTCACAAGGAGGCGTGCGTGCTCGAGCATGCTGTGTCGGATGAGGTTGAAGCGCACATTGGGGAGGTAGTAAAATCGCGCACAACTCCGCTCACGAGCCTTAAGGAAGGAGAAGGGGGAAAAGTTGTTTGGATAAGCGCGGGCAGGGGAGCATCGCGCAGGCTCGCTGACATGGGGGTTACAAGCGAGACGCGCATCAGTGTCGTGAACTCAGCTCCCTTCAGGGGACCTGTTGAGATAAACGTTCGGGGCACGAGGCTCGCCATCGGCAGGGGGCTCGCTTCAAAAATTTTCGTTGAGGTCGGCAAATGAAAAAAATAACAATAGCGCTCGCGGGGAACGCGAACGTGGGGAAGAGCGCGCTCTTCAACTACCTCACGGGCCTACACCAGCACGTGGGAAACTGGCCTGGAAAGACCGTTGAGCGCGCCGAGGGCACGCTCCGCTTCGATGATTATGAGATAGACGTAATCGACCTGCCCGGGATTTACTCCTTCTCAACATTTTCAATAGAGGAAACAATTTCGCGCGACCACATCGCAAAGGAGAAGCCGGATGTTGTTGTCAACGTGGTGAACAGCACGGCGCTCGAGCGCAACCTTTTCTTCACCCTCCAACTCGTTGAATTGGGCGCACCGCTTGTGCTCGCGCTTAATCAAATTGACGTCGCGCGCAGGAGCGGGATAACAATCGACGCGGAAAAGCTAGGCAAACTGCTCGGCGCGCCGGTGGTTGAAACTATTGCGACGACTGGTTTCGGGGTGAAGGAACTAATTGAAAAATGCATCGAGGTTGCTGAAAGCGGGAAGAAAAAACGAAAAGAAAAAGAAATAAGATATGGAAGAGAGGTTGAAGGCAGAATAAAAAAAGTAACGCGAGCGCTCGCGAGGCTGGAACTCGAATATCCAGCGAGATACGTCGCGATAAAAATTCTCGAGGATGATGAGGGGATAAGGTGCGAACTCGCGAGCTCGGCGCAGGGAAGGCGCGCGCTTTCCGAGGCAGGGGGGTATGCGCGCGAGATAAAGAAGATTCATGGCGAGCCTTCATCCATCGTGGTGCGCAATGAGAGGTACAACATCGCGAATAGGCTCGCCGGCGAGGTTCAGAAACTCTCCTCGCGCAGGGCAGGGCTCGCGGAAAAAATTGACGAGCTTACGACTCACGGCTTCCTTGGTTACGTGATAATGCTCGCTGTTCTTGGGCTTGTGTTCTATTCGATATTCGCGTTCGGGAATACTCTCTCAACCGCAATGGGCGATTTTCTAAACTCATTCAGGCCCCAGGCGCAGACGCTTTCTGAAAAAATTCTCTGGGAGGTTGTTTTTGGGGGGTTTGTCGCAGGAATTACCTTGGTGATTCCATATGTCCTTCCATTCTACTTCCTTCTCTCGCTTCTTGAGGACACTGGTTATATCGCGAGAATCGCGTATCTTCTGGATGGTGTAGCGCACAGGGTTGGTTTCCACGGGAAGGCAATCATACCTCTTATTTTGGGTTATGGTTGCAACGTGCCGGCGTGCTTCTCCTGCAGGCTCATGGAATACCAGCGCGACCGCCTCATAACCGCGTTTGCTGTCACGCTCGTGCCCTGCACAGCGCGCACGATCGTCATTCTCGCGCTCGTCGGCGCGTACGTGGGCATCGAATGGGCGCTCGCGATTTACCTCTTTGACATCGTTCTCATCGCGCTCCTCTCGCGCCTCGCGTTCGCGGTCCTTCCAGGCGAGCCGATGGGGTTGATAATGGAAATGCCCGCGTACAGGCTTCCCTCGCTGCGCGCGATTGCCAAGCACACGTGGGGCAGAATCCGCTCCTTGATAACGCTCGTGTTTCCCTCTTATGTGCTCGGGGGCGTTCTTCTCGCCGCGCTCGCGCTCCTCGGCGCTCTGGAGATGTTCAATGACCTCCTCGCGCCGGTGATTGTCGACTGGCTCGGGCTTCCGAAGTTCGTGGGCGCGCTCCTCGTCTTCGGCATCGTGCGCAAGGAGCTGATTGTTGTTCTCCCCGTGGTTCTCTTCGGCACCACGAATTTCTCCGCGCTCTTCTCTCCCCTGCAGATGGTCGTGCTCGCGCTCGTGGCGATGCTTTACATTCCGTGCCTCGCGACAGTTCTCGCGCTCAGGAGAGAGTTCGGCTGGGCAAAGGCGCTCGCAATCACGGTTTTCGAGGTCGCGCTCGCGTTCTTTGTAGGGGGGCTTGCGGCGAGGGCGCTGGGCGGTGTGCTCGCATAGATAATAATATAAGGAGAAAAAACAAATTTAATCGGGATTCGCATGGACGTATTTCCACTCGTGCTCGGGAGCAGCATTTTCGTCTCGCTGGTTTCGCTCGTGGGCGCGCTAACGCTTTTTCTCAGCAAGAAAAACCTGAACAAGATTCTTTTCGCGCTCGTGGCGTTCTCGGCAGGCGCGCTGCTCGGGGGCGCGTTCCTCCACCTTCTCCCCGAGGCGCTGGAGAAGTCCGCGGCAATGGACGTTTTCCTCGCGCTGCTCGTCGGCTTCATGCTCTTCTTCGTGATGGAGAGATTCTTGAGATGGAGGCACTGCCACGACGGGAAGTGCGA
>JBFMAP010000088.1:0-1719 GCA_040755655.1 Microcaldota archaeon | reverse complement strand
ACGTACCTAAGCCTCATCGGCGACGGGCTCCACAATCTGATTGATGGTTTGGTGATAGGCGCTTCCTACGTGGCGGACGTCCGCCTCGGGTTCGCAACGACGTTCGTAATCATCGCGCACGAGGTCCCGCAGGAGCTGGGGGATTTCGCCATCCTCGTTTACGGCGGGTTCAGCAAGGCGAGGGCGCTCGCGTACAACTTCCTGACCGCGCTCACCGCGGTGCTCGGCGCGCTCATCGGCTACTCCCTCTCGAGCCAAGTGGATTCCTTCAGCGCGCTCCTCCTCCCCTTCACAGCAGGCGGGTTCATCTACATCGCGAGCTCGGACCTCGTGCCAGAACTCCACAAGGAGCCGGACATAAAAAAATCAGCGGGCTCGTTCCTAATCTTCATCCTCGGGGTTGCGCTGATGCTGGTGATGAAGATGATTGCGGAATGACGTTGGGAAAACGAGCATAGTTCACAAATACAAATCTCTTTTCCCTTCTTTCTCAATAGCCCTAAATCTCTCCTTTGTCTGTTCTCTGATTTTATGGTCAGGAATTTTCTCAACTTCTTTGGCTATGACTTGCCCGCCCAGTTGTTTAAGTTCGGAATCAGCATAATCAACCAGGTATTCCTTGAAGGTCGTTAGTGCATTTGGCAGGCAGAAGTTCTGAATCTGACCACTTTTGGCGAACTGCATGAAGTAATCTCCTGTTCTTCCTGAACGGTAGCAGGCTGTGCAAAAGCTCGGGATAAACCCCATTTTGCAGATATCCTTGACCACTTCCGAGGTAGTCCTGGTGTCGTGTATTGCGAACTGCGCTTCCTCGAATTTATTCCCTGTACCCTCCGCATAACCGCCCGGGGTTGTCCTTGAGCCTGCGCTGATCTGCGAAATCCCCAAGTTGAACACTTCGTTCCGCGTTTGGGCTGATTCCCTGGTTGAGAGTATCATACCTGTGTACGGTACGGCAAGCCGTATTATCGCAACAAGCTTCTTGAAGTCATCATCTGAAACAGGACGGGGAGGTCTATCGGACAAGGGGGCGTTGAGCGCTGGCTCTAATCGTGGGACGGAGATTGTGTGCGGGCCAGTTCCATATTTTTTGTCCAGATGCTCTGCGTGCATGAGCAGGGCGAGAACCTCGAATCTGTAATCATAGAGCCCGAATAGGGCGCCTATGCCAACGTCGTCTATACCAGCTTCCTGCGCTAAGTCTATTGCGTTCAACCGCAAAAAGTATTTGGATTTGGGGCCAGAAGGATGCATCTTCTTGTAGGTTTCCGCGTGGTAGGTCTCTTGGAAAAGCTGGTATGTTCCGATCTTCGCTGCCTTGAGCCGCTTGAAATGCTCCAATGAGAGAGGGGCCACGTTGATATTTACCCTCCTGATTTCTCCCCTGCCCTTCTTTGTAGAGTAAACCGTTTCAATTGCCTTCTCGAAATAATCTATGCCGGTGAGATTGGGGTCCTCTCCTGCCACCAGCAATAACCGTTTGTGGCCTTCATCGAGCAAGGCTTCTACCTCTTTCCTGAGCTCGTCCGTGCTGATCATCTTGCGCACAAGCGCTTTGTTGTCTTGCCTGAAACCGCAGTAGAGGCAGTTGTTCACGCAGTAGTTGCTTAGGTAAAGCGGGGCAAAAAGCACCAATCGCGATCCATAGATGGCCTCTTTCACTTCTTTTGCTGCTGTGAACAGCTTCCTGATTACTTCGGAGTCACTAGTCTGGAGCAG
>JBFMAP010000087.1:0-4517 GCA_040755655.1 Microcaldota archaeon | reverse complement strand
AATAAAATAAAAAAGCAGAAAAAGCTTGGGGTGGTAAGGGGTGGCAGGGGCATCCCAGTGAAACGCGTTACCGGTCCGCCCCTGCCGTTTTAGCACGCAATCAGTGCGCGTTAACGCCAATGTACGTTACCTTCTCTATCCCCGCGTCGGTAAGGAGCGCGATTGCGCCCTCGGCTGGGGGCTGGAGAATCTCCTCAGCCACTAGGACGAGTTTCTCGCCTGTTCTCTTTATGCTCGCGCTCAGGTGCATTTTCTGCAGCCTCTCCATCATCGCGTTCACTTCGCTCTGCGTCGCGTTCGTGATGTCGATCCTCATCTTCCTCGCCTCCGCCAAGAAGCCGTGGTCGCCCGCGCCCCTTGGCAGATGACTTTCCGTCGGGGCGTTTAAATACCGGGTGATGCGGGGTAAGTTTCCAGTAATCGCGCCAGAGCGCGGCTCCCGCCGTCGTGGCGGAAGTGTTAAATAAATTGAGTGGCATAACATACCATTTGCTGATTCGCAATGCCGCAGATAATTTTCCCGCACAAATCTTGGGAAGAGAGAGGAAAGAATCTGACAAAGGAACAAATTATCCGTATCAAAGGGAACGCGAAGGTCGTCGTCGACCGAATAGAACAGCTCGTCGGCGAAGTTGGCAAGAAGCATCCTAGGTCTTTGCCCCGGGCTGGCGAACTAGTGAAGGAAGCGAAGAGCGCGCTCGAGGAGCTGAAGAAAGCAGACAAGCCGGGCGAGATTCTGAGGCTCAGTTTCAAAATTGACGGACTCCTCGCCGAAATGCACACCATCATCAACCCGCGCAAAACGTTCACTCCGGTAAGTCTTAGAGAAGATATCAGCAAAGACTCCGGCGTTTTGACAAAGGACGAGGCGCTAAAGCTCGCGGAGAGCAAGGTCGGTGAGATAAAAGAGATGGAGAAGATGGTTAAGCCGTTTAATGCCTCCAAAGCTGCCGCACTGGTGGGGAAGGCGGATTTAACGCTAGAAGCGTTGAAGAAAGTGGAGGGAACCGACGAGAAGCCGTTGCGTCTTGCCTTGACTATCATAAACGGAATTCATACCGGTATGTCGGCGTTGGTTGCCCAGAAGAAACCGCAAACAGATTTCTCAAGCAAAGCCATTCCGCTTGATTTACAATAATAACAAATTGCGGCTTTCCGGCGGCGGGTTCGCGCCCCCGCGGGGCGCGCCGGCGTGTACGTTATATTTAAATATTTTCCCGTCTCAAGAGTAACACAGGAAAAGCAAAAGCTGGTTCTGGCAAGCGCAAAAACACGAGCAGCAGCGGGTATTGTGCGCTGTGCGCGCGCCGGACGCGACCAGATGATGTTTGATTTGTTTTGAGTTTTTTTGCTGGCTCGAGTTGAAGGTCACATACCCACGTCTAAAGGCGTGGGCGTGTGAAGGGCGTTAGAAGGACAGCAACACGCCTTTACCTCCGCTGAAGGCGGAGGCTTCGGGCGTGGGTATGTGGTGATATACTATGAACGAAGATTTTGCAAAGAAGGCAGAGGAGTGGAACAGGAAAGGAACGACCACCATCGGAATCATCTCGTCCGACGGCGTGGTTTTCGCCGCGGACAAGCGCGCGACCATGGGTTATTTCATCGCGAACAAGGACGTGCCGAAGATATTCCAGATTGACGATACGCTCGCGGTCACGGTTGCAGGCAGCGTGGGCGACGCCCAGACGCTCGTGCGGCTGATGAAGGCAGAGGCGCAACTCTACAAGGTTCGCAACGGAAAGAACATGAGCGTGAACGCGGCAATGACGCTACTCTCGAACCTGATGAACCAGTACAAGTTCTTCCCGTTCTTCGTGCAACTGCTCATAGGCGGATTTGACGACCGTCCGCGCATCTACAACGTCGACCCGATAGGGGGCGCGACAGAGGAGAAGTTCGTTTCAACAGGAAGCGGCTCGCCGATGGCCTACGGTGTCCTTGAAGACGCGTTCAAGGAAGACCGTCCTATCAAGGAAAATTTGAGGCTCGCGCTCCGCGCGCTCTCGTCCGCGCTCAAGCGAGACTGCGGGAGCGGTGACGGCATCGACCTCGTGACGATAACGAAGGCGGAGTTCAAACGATACACGAAAGACGAAATAAAAAGGTTGATGGAGAGCAAGGAGAAGGAGCGCGCGGAATAAACGCAAACGCGCACGCACGCGAGTGGCCAGTTGAAAATTACGCGGGTAAATTGATGAACTACCACGAAGAACAGGCGCTTAGGGGCGATTTTTTTGAACAACCTGAATGAGATACAGAAGACTCTGGACGACATAGTGCCGCGCGAATGCGGCGTGACGAAGATCGAGTTCGAGGGGCCGGACGTCGTAATTTATTTGAAGAATTTGCGCGCGTTCTACTCGGACGACAACCTGATAAGGAAGATAGCGGTCGCAATCCGCAAGCGCGTTCTCATACGAAGCGACCCCTCTTCCCTCATGCCTGCAGACCAGGCGCTCAAAAAAATTAAGGAGCTCGTGCCGGTTGAGGCAGGCGTCACAGAGGTGAAATTTTCGCCTGAATTCTGCGAGGTAATAGTTGAGGCGTTAAAGCCAGGGCTCGTGATTGGAAAGGGCGGAGGAACGCTCCGCGAGGTCATCACGACCACCGGATGGGCGCTGAAAATTCTCCGCACGCCCACGATGCCCTCTGACACGATTAAGGGCATACGCGCCTCGCTCTACAAAGAGGCTGAGAACAGGAAGAAATTCCTGAACTCCCTCGGGAAGAAGATTTGCGGCGCGAGCGCGAAGAGCGACTGGGTGAAGGTGACTGCGCTCGGCGGGTTCAAGGAGGTCGGACGCACCTGCATCCTCGTCCAGACCCCGAATGACAAAATCCTCATCGACTGCGGAATCAACGCTGAAACGAACGAGCCCTCTAAATCCTTCCCATACCTCAACGCGATGAACCTCGCGCTCGACGAACTCGACGCGGTCATAGTGACGCACGCGCACCTCGACCACTCGGGCTTCATTCCCTACCTCTACGCTTATGGCTACGACGGTCCTGTTTACTGCACGCCGCCCACGCGCGACACGATGGTGCTTCTTCAATTTGATTACCTTGACATCCTGAACAAGTCAGGCATTCCCACCCCTTACATGGACAAGGACATACGGAAGATGCTCAACAGGTGCGTTACGCGCGAGTACGAGGAGGTTACCGACATCACTCCTGAAACGAAACTCACGCTCCACAACGCAGGGCACATTCTCGGGAGCGCGATGGTCCACCTACACATCAACGAGGGGCTCCACAACTTCGTTTACACAGGAGACATAAAATACGGCTTCACGCGCCTGTTCGAGCCTGCGAACACCACCTTCCCGCGCATAGAGACGCTTTTCATGGAGAGCACTTACGGCGGCCGCGAGGACATAATGCCACAGAGGCAGGAGATTGAGCAGAGGCTCGCTGAACTCATAAAGCAGACGATTGCGAACAAGGGGAAAGTTCTGATTCCTGTTTTCGCGGTCGGCCGCTCCCAGGAAATAATGTTGGTTCTCGAGGAATACGCTCAAAATGGGGACGGAAAGACGCGCTTCGACTGCCCCATCTACCTCGATGGGATGATTCTCGAGGCGTCGGCGATTCACACCGCCTATCCTGAATATTTGCGCCAAAACGTTCAGCGCCGCGTCCTCTCGAACAACTCTCCCTTCGAATCAAAGATTTTCGAGTCTGTGAAAAACAACAGAAAGGACATCGCAGAGGGAGACCCGTGTGTGATTCTCGCGCCCTCTGGAATGTTGAGCGGCGGCCCCTCGGTGGAATACCTGAAAATGCTCGCCGACGATCCGAAAAATCTCCTCCTCTTTGTTGGTTACCAGTCCGCGCTCTCGCTCGGCAGAAAACTGCAGAAGGGAATGAAAGAAATACCGCTCCTCGGGGAAAGCGGGCGCCTGGACACACTCAAAATAAATATGCGCGTGGAAACTGTTGAGGGGTTCTCAGGCCATTCCGACCGCTACCAACTCATAAATTTCGCGAAGAACATCCGGCCGAACCCGGAGCAGATATTCACCCTTCACGGGGACGAGAGCAAGTGCGACGACCTCGCGCGCTCCCTGAACAAACTCATGAGGCTCGAGACGCGCGCGCCGATGAACCTGGACACGATAAGGCTGAAGTAATAGGTTGAAGTTGCTATACCCGCCTACTCAAAACGCGCTCGTCTCAAAGCCTACCTCGCCTGTCTCGTTGAGAACAATCCTAAACCACGCGACGTTCTGCAGCGCTTCCACCGCTTCGGCAAGCCTTGCGAACATGGGTTTGCCTCCAATTGTTGCTGTTTCCAAAACCCATTTCTTTATCTCATCTCCTCCTTGTAGCCCCAGATCCCCTGATGTGACCTCAAGCCTGGCATGCCACCCGGTTGCCCATGTGGAAGGCTCGCCACCTGCGTTTTCTTTCTTGATTCTGAAAATTGCAATCGTCTCTGCCTTTAAAAGTACTTTCATACCTTCCTTGAAACCGGCGTCATCGATAGGCACAGTATCCCCCGGCGGGGG
>JBFMAP010000086.1:0-4635 GCA_040755655.1 Microcaldota archaeon | reverse complement strand
TGAGTTGTTCAAGCCCTTTCTTAATCTGCCCCAGCATCCACTTAAATATCAGCCCAAGCGCGCCTACGAGAATAGCAGGATTTAAGGCTTTGAGAGCATTCCCCGCCAGGTTCTTCAGAGAGTCGGCTATGGCTTGTATTTTCGTGCCATTTAGACCTTCCGAAGTCTGTTTTAGTAAATCCTTCAATCCATCAAATATACTCTGCGTTGGCGAGGTCGCGTTGATAACGTCCATGTTTACAAACTCGACTTTTGGAGGTGCATTTATCGAAACTTCAGGCTTGTTAAATGTAGCCACTTTAACACTCTCCATCTTCGCGCTCGGCGGTTCTGTTAGAAGAGACTTCCGTCCAAATCTGCCTACCTCATTTTGAATGTTTAACCTCTCAAGTTCGATTTTTCGAATGGCCCTGGCTATCTCATCAAACTTTCTAATCTGCGGTTTAACCGCCAGTCCGGGTGCCTCAGCCATCCTCTTCACCTGCATATTATTATACCTTTATTACTATATAAATATACGCGTTTTGTGGTTTTATGAACCTATTTCCAATAGCCAAGGAGGGCAGGAGAAAAGGAAAGGGGACCGGCGCCGGAGAGTTCATCCCCCTGCGCGTTTCACATCTCGACGAGTTGATTGATAAACACGGGGTGGAGAGGGGGAGCACGCTCCTCATCTCCGGGGGATGCGGGACAGGAAAGAGCACGTTCTGCATGCAGTCGGTTTACAACAGCGCGCTCCACGGGGAAAGGGGAATTTACATATCATTCGAGGAGTCGCCGGAGAAACTAAGGAGGCACATGCTTGGCAATTTTGGCTGGGACCTCGAGAAACTCGAGGACGAGGGGAGACTCGCGCTCCTGCGCATCGACCCGTTCGAACTCGCGCGCTCTGTCGAGGCCGCTGTCGCGCACCAGCGCGAGAAACTTCTCATCGAAGTGAAGGACTTGGAGCTTCCTTTCAAGCCTGACCGCGTGGTGATTGATTCGCTCACGGCGCTCTCATCTGCATTCATGGAGCACGCTGAGGAATACCGCACATACGTGCGGCATCTTTTCAAGACGTTCGCGAGCCTGAACGCGGTCACGTTCGCAATCACGGAGACAGAGCAGGAGCCGAGGATGTACAGCAGGCTCGGGATTGAGGAATTTCTCTCGGATGGGGTAATAGTTATGTATAATATAAAGAAAGGCGTTGCGCGCGAGCGCGGCATTGAAATTTTGAAGATGAGGTGCTGCGGGCACGTGAGGAGAATCGTGCCATACGAGATAACAAACAGGGGAATCGCGATACACGCGCACGGAAGGATTCACGTTTGATGAGGGACAGGGGTGATTGAATCAGAAAAAATCTTTTTCTACTTCTGTTTGCGCTCCTTGTTTTTTCTTCTCTAGCCTGCTCCGCTCCTCTCATCTGCGTCGGCGGGGACGGCGTGTGCGCGCCCGGTTGCGTTCTCAATGATACCGACTGCACGAGCACGTGCGGGAACGGGAAGTGCGATTCCTGGGAGAACAGGTGCAACTGCCCGCTCGATTGCGGGATATGCTCAGGCAGCGTGATAAACAACACGTGCGCCGAATACGGATGCTCTGGAGGCGCGTGCATTCCAGTATATAAAACAGGCTGCTGCGGGAACAAAATCTGCGAGGGAAGCGAGAATTATTCGTGTTCCGGAGATTGCATCCCGACGTGTGGAAACAGGATATGCGATCCCGGCGAGGACAAATGCTCGTGCCCGGGCGACTGCGGGGCATGCTCAGGCGCGTGCGCTGGCCCGTGCGGCTCGCTTGCGTGCACGGTTGATGGTTGCGTGTGCGTCGTGAAAAAATCCTGCTGCGGGAACGGCGCGTGCGAATCAGGCGAAAGTTACTCCAACTGCCCGATGGACTGCCTTCCGAAAGAAATAACCATTGCGGTCCTGAGCCCGAAGGCAGGCGAGAATTACATGCGCGGGGACGAGATGCTCCTTAAAGTGAGTGCGGCGATTGAGGGCGCGCCCGCGCTCGGCGCATCGGTGAGCGCGAGCGGTTTCTTCGGAAAAATAACTCTCTACGATGATGGAAACCACGACGATGAAAACGCGAGCGATGGAATCTATGCGGCCTCGCTCGTCCTCGGAAAGAATGCGACAGACGGCACGCCTGCGATAACATTTGAGGCGAAAAGACTCACGGTGAAAGGAACAAAGGCATTCAACCCGAGCATAAACGCGAGTTTGAGCGCAGTCATCAACGCCCAAGCCCAGACAGAAAAAGGGGACATACTCGAGATGAGTGGGACAATCTCCCGCCGCGGAGCAGCGCTTTCGGGAAACATCACAATATCCGCGAGCACGGGAACGAACGTCAAAATTTTTGAAATCACGACAGATTTGGAAGATGGAACTTTTTCATATTCGTACCACACGACGCTCGCAGAGCCCGCGGGCGTTTGGAGACTGAGCGCGAACTTCAGCGATGAGTTCGGGAACATAGGGAACCCGCAACTCGCGATAAACGTTATCGAACCCGCAGCAACCACGCTCGCGCTCGCGTTAACGCCTTTCGCGCGCGCATCTTACAGGAGGGGCGAGGAGATATCAATAACGGTGAAGATCACATCAAGGGGCGCCCCTGTCTCAGGCGCGCGCGCCTTCCTCCGCACCCCTAAAAATATTCAGATGCAGCTGAACGAAATTGAAAACGGAACCTATACTCTTTATTACACGCCCCCGTTCGACGAGCCACTTGGCGCGTGGAGCGTAAAAGTTGACGCGCTCAAATCCGACGAGAACGCGAGCTACAGTGGGAGCGCATCCGCAACGCTCGATATCCAACCCTCGCAACTCGCTCTCGAATTTCTCGAGCCGACAGAAAACGAGTTTCAAATCGGCGAGCAGGTTCAAATAAAATTGAAAGCGCTGTATCCCTCGAGCGAGCCGGCGTCTGCCGAAAACGCGACAGTTCAAATTGGCGATGAGACGCTCGCACTCTTGCAGATTGAAAAGGGAATTTACACCGCGAACTACAAGCCCGTGCGCGAGGGGGAAACGAAAATAACCGCGAGCATCTCTGATTCGTTCGGGAATTCGGGCTCGAAGTCACTCTCGCTCAGAGTTGCAGGAAAATCACCCTTCTATTATTTTGAAAAATACCGGGCGTACATAATAGCAGTTGCAATCATAGTTGTTCTCATCGTAGTGTTTGCGTATCTTTCAGGTTCAAGGATGCGAAAGAGGAGCGAACTCCTGAGGCGAAAGGCGGAACTGCTCAATTTGAAGGCTGGCGCGCAGGACCAGTACTTCAACCGCGGGACGCTCAGCAGGCGCGCGTACGACGAACTCGTGGACAAATACGACGCGGAACTTGACAGGATTGAAAAAGAGTTGAAATGAGTGATTGCATGAACAAACTACGAACTCTCGTGTCGCTTCTCTTGCTCGCATTGCTGGCATCTCCGCTTGCAATCTCGACGACAAAAATCACGTACAAGAAGGGCGAAACAATCCAGATCGCCGGCTTCTCGAACACGACGAACGCAACGCTCGCGCGCGTGAAAATATTTTTCGAGAACTACACCATTTACGATGGAAGCGCGGAACTAAACAGAAGCAGATTCTCACTCAATTACACGACAACTCCGCTCGACCCATCGGGTGCGTGGAGAGTCGACGTCGAGGCTGGTGGCGAGTCCGCTGAAAAAAACATCACAGTCTCCCACTCGCCAGAATCAGCGTTTTATCTTGCAAGAATTTTGAGCCCGTCGCCGATAAGTTACTCACGCACAGAAAAAATTGAAATTCGAGTTATGGTGACTGATGCAGACGTTCCTGTCTCCGGCGCGCGCGCGGATGCATTTTTGTTTGGCGAGAGATTCGCTCTCGCTGAGGAGGAAATTGGTGTTTATTCCTCTGGAAAAACCATTCCACACAACCTCTCGCTCGGCTCGCGAGCAATCCGCGTGACTGCTATGAAAACAACAGAGAACAAAACTTACGGTGGGGAGGGCGCGGGCACGTTCACTGTTGAGCCTGCGCGGATAATAACCGGTTTCATCGAGCCGCACGAAGAGATTCTCGCGCAGGGGCAGAGTATGGAAATCAAAATGGAACTGCACTACAGCTCAGGCGCGATTGTCCGAAATCCATTAATAAACGCGCGCGCAAATTTCGAGGAGATAATTTTTGAGTGCGCCGAGAACATCTGCTCTGCGAGTTTCTCCGGCGCGAGGGAGGGCGTGGTCGATTTTTTTGTTGATGTTAAGGATGACGCAGGAAATTCAGGAAGCGCTACAAAAACAATAACGTTCCGCGCGAGCCAGGTGAATTTGATTCTGCAGAGCGCGGTCCCGGTGTTTTTATTTCTGGTTTTGCTTACCGCGCTCCTGTTCGCGCTGCGCGCGAGAAGGAGGAAGGATGCGCGCGAATCAGAGAGGAAGGAAATTCTCGCGCTCATAAAAAAACTCCAGGAGGACTATTTCGAGAAGGGAAAGGGCAACAGGAGGAGTTACGAGAGACGGCTGAGCGAGTACAAGGAAAGGCTCGCGAGGCTCGAGAAGAAGTAGTGTTTGCTTTTAGCATACAACTGTTCGCGAAATGCAAACATTTCGTGGGTGGAAAATTCTTTTTCTAAGTTTAATCATTAACCAAATAGGAATAA
>JBFMAP010000085.1:0-4829 GCA_040755655.1 Microcaldota archaeon | reverse complement strand
TTCACGAGAAGTGCGAGCACGACGGCATTGGCGAGGACGCGGCAAACGGGCTGAAAGGCCTCCTCATTCCCTACGCGAACTCGCTGAGGCTCGCGCCTGAGGAGGAGGAGAAATACACCACGCAGACGCACGCCGCGTGCACAGCGCTCCTGCTCGGCTCGAACCTCACCTCTGATGACGCGGAATCAAAGGCAACGGAATACATGAGTTATGCTTCGGTGTGCAGGAGCGGCCTTATAGACAATTTCTACTCGCTCTTCGCCTCGCGCAACCGTCTCATTCTCGAGGCGGTCATCGCGCGCAACCTGAGCGGGAAAGGAGGGCTGCGCGAGGTCGCAGACGCCATACTGCCGAGCCTCTCGCGCCAGCTGATGAACGACGTCGCCGCGGAACTCCACATGAACCTCGCGTACCTCGAGAAGATTATTTCGCGGTGAAGTATCTTATGAGAGCCAATCAATGGAGTATTCTCGGCTGGGCGTTCCTTGTATTAATGATTTGGTTTATATTTGACGATCTGAATCGTGGGCTAGTTTGTAACTTTTCCGATCCCAGTTCTCTTCTAGATCCAAAACCACTGCAACGTTACGAGTTTTGGTGCATAACTCCAGCAATTTATGACGTGTTCATCCCCATCTTCTTTATTATGTGGATTGTATGTTGGGTAAATGGTTGGTTGGAAGGTAGAGCGGAAAAGAACAGATTACAAAAATAGGTGATATACATGAATGAAAAAATAGAAAGAGAGTGTAGTGTTTGTAATAAACACTTTAAACCAATGACTGAAAAACAGTGGAAAGTTGTAAAATATGAACATGAGACAATATCAACGAGACATGAAAAATATTTGGAACTCGAAAGATGACGCGATTTTTGATTATTACTTCTCAGCCACGCACTTAATCTCCACCAGCGCGTCCTTCGGCAGCCGCGCAACCTCGACTGTTGCGCGCGCAGGCGGCGCCTCCTTGAAATAATTTCCATAAATTTCGTTCATCGCGGGGAAGTCGTTCATGTTCTTCAAATAGACCGTAGTCTTCAGCACTTTCTCAAGCGAGGAGCCCGCCTCCTCGAGAATTGCTTTCAAATTTTCAAGTGAGCGAGTTGTCTGTTCTTTAACCCCTCCTTCAACAAGCGCGTTCGTCGCCGGGTCGATTGGCAGCTGCCCTGACACGAAAATCAAATTTCCAGAGAGAATGGCTTGCGAATAAGGGCCAATCGCCTTCGGCGCGCGCCCTGTTGAGATTGTTTTTCTCATAGGATTACCTCCTTTCGTCCATACACGAGCATATTTTTGGGTATTAAAATCGGAATGCGTTTATGCTTTATCCTCCACGAATTCAGAAAATCCGCGAACTTCTCTTCGCCAGAAGTGGGCATAAGCACTACGCTGTTCGCGAATTTTATACCCCCCAACTCATCAAGCATCCCAATCTCGCGCTTGCCTTTTATTTTTCTTCCCATTAGCGCATAGTAGAACCTCATCCTTTCGGAGCTTTTTTTGCCCAGTAGCGAATATCTAAACATTGTGAATGAAGAATAACCCCACAAAGCGTACAGAAAGTTGTTCGAAACTAAACTGTAGCCCTCGGCCAAAATCTTCTCGCGGGGCAGAAAACTCGCCTGAAGCGTTTCGCGCCACGTCTTTCCAACAACATCCGCATCAAAGCCGAGTTTTTCAACGGTCCTTCTCATAGCATGCACGACATCCGAGTCAACGCTATCCTTGAAAATTACGAGCAAATCAACATCGCGAGGGGTTTCCTTCCCCCTTACGGAAGAGCCAAAAAGCACAATATCCAAAATTTCTGCTCTGTTGCGCCTGTAGAGCTCACTGACCGATTTCCGGAATTTTGTATTTTTTAGCAAATAGTTTGACATACGAAACAACCTCATCGCAGATTTTTTTACTCACGGACGTTGAATAACTGCTTCTGTAAAAAGTGAAATACCTATCGACAATTCTATACAACTCAGGGATGTTCTGCTCCAGCATGCGAAACCTTTCATTATGATCCTTCGGCACGCCCAGCCCTTTGACTAGCAGGACATAGTCCGAAATGGCGACAAGCGTTTTGAAGTAAAGTATAAACGCGGAGGTGAAGTCTCCCGTCTCGTAGACAATTCTCGCGGAGTTGAAAAAACTCCGTATGTTTCTGCGCAATTCGCCCTCGAGCTCCATGTTTATAGTATAAACAAATAAGGTTTATAAATCTTTCTTTGTTTGTATTACAAACAAACGCGAAAAGGAGGCTATTTTTATAAATCCCGCGCCCCATAATAAGCGTGGGTTCGGATGGGAACTGATTTCATATCGATACGCGACTTCTCGAAAAAGGACATTGAGGGCCTGTTCAAGAAGGCAGGCGCGATGGAAAAGGTTTTGAAGGCCAGCAGGCGCGCGGAGACGCTCTCGAACCGCGTGGTGGCGACGCTATTCTTCGAGCCCAGCACGCGCACGCGATTATCGTTCCAAGTTGCGGCGACGAGGCTGGGCGCGAAGGTGCTTGATTTCGGCCTGCTCGAGGCGACTTCGGTTGCGAAAGGGGAGACTTTCACAGACACGATAAGGATGATTGACGGCTACGCGGACGTGCTGATTGTGAGGCATCCGCTCGAGGGCTCGGCGCGGCTCGCTGCGCAACTTGCGATTCATCCTGTAATAAATGCAGGCGATGGGGGGAACCAGCACCCGAGCCAAACCTTAATTGATTTGTACACGATTAAGAAGGCGAAGGGAAAAATTGCCGGCTTGAACGTGTGCCTTCTGGGCGATTTGAAGCACTCGCGCACAATGCGCTCGCTTCTTTACGGGTTAAGTTTGTTCGGCGCGGAAATCAATCTTGCGGCGCCAAAGGGGCTCGAGATGGACGAGGATGTTGTTGAGGAAGCGAGGGACAAGTTCGGCGCGAAAATAAGGAAGACGAGCGAGATGAACCTGCGCGACGCGGACGTGGTTTACGTCTGCAGGATTCAGAAGGAGAGGTTCGTGGACCAGTACGAGGCAGCGAAACTGCAGAAGGAATTCAGGATAGACATGGAGCATCTCGGCGGGGTGAAGGACGACATGATAATCCTCCACCCGCTCCCGAAAATCGACGAGCTCGACCCTCGCATCGACCACACGAAGCACGCGCTGTACTTCGAGCAGGCGAGGAACGGGATACCCGTGCGCATGGCAATCCTCACGAGCGCGCTCGGCAGAGGTTAGAAATCAGCAGGTGATTCTATGCTGAAGGTTGAAAAAATCGAAAGCGGGACAGTGATAGACCACATCCGCGCTGGCAGGGGGCTCGACGTTCTCGAAATTCTGGACATAAACAGCGCGTACCAGGGAAGGGTCGCGCTCGTTATGAACGTGCCGAGCAAGCGGATGGGGAAGAAAGATATAGTGAAGATTGAGGGGAAGCACATCGACGAGCACACCGCGGACAAGATTGCGCTCATCGCCCCTGAGGCGACGCTCAACATAATAAAAAATGCAAGCGTGGCGGAGAAGCGCGCGCTGAAAATGCCCACCAATTTCGTCGGCATACTGAAATGCCTGAACCCGAAATGCGTCACGAACCACGAGCGCGCCGAAACGATTTTCAGCGTTGAGAAGGAGAGCGGCGGCACTTTCCTCAGGTGCGCGTTCTGCGAGCGCGCGTTCCCTGCTGACGAACTCCTGCACGAGCCGAAATTATAGCGGAGTGTGCAGCTTATGATAATAAAAAACGGGAAAATAGTGACGAGCAGGGGCGCCGCGCGCGCGGACATTCTAATTGAGAATGGGAAAATAAAAAAAATAGCGCGCGCAATTTCAGGAGATAATGATGAAATTTTTGACGCGCGCGGCCTCCACATTTTTCCAGGATTAGTGGACGCGCACGTGCACTTCCGCGACCCTGGCGCGACGCACAAGGAGGATTTTTACACGGGCACAGCCGCCGCGCTCGCCGGCGGGGTTACAACAATCATCGATATGCCGAATTATCATCCGCCCACCACAAATTTGAGAAATTATAACGAGAAAAGAAAGATTGCGCGCGAAAAGGCGGTTTGCGACTATTCGCTCCGCTTCGGCGCGTCTGAAAGCAATTTCGATGAAGTCGAAAAAGCGCACCCGCGCTCGCTGAAAATTTTCACCTGCGAGACAGGGAGCGAACTGCGCATCCTCGCGCTGAAAAACATCCTCGCGCACTTCAGGAATTTCGACGCGCGCAAGCCAATTTGCATCCATTGCGAGGACCAGCATCTTATGGACGTTCTCGCGCGCAAGCACACCGCCGACTCTGTCGAAATGCACAACAGGATAAGAAGCCCGCTGTGCGCCGCGCTCGCGCTCTCGAAAATTCTGTTCCTCGCGCACCGCGCTCCCCGCAAGATTCACATCTGCCACGTTTCCACAGGGGGCGAACTCGCCCTGCTCCGCAGCAGAGGCAAAAATGTCACGTGCGAAGTCACGCCGCATCATCTCTTCCTCTCAGAAGAGGATTTGAAAAAACTCGGAAACTTCGGAAAGACAAACCCCCCGCTGCGCGCAAAAAAAGACCAAGCCGCGCTCTGGCACCATCTGCATATGATTGACATCGTTGCATCAGACCACGCGCCCCACACCCGCGAGGAGAAGGAAAAAAATTATCGCGCAGCGCCATCAGGCGTTCCGGGTGTTGAAACAACGCTTCCCCTTCTTCTCGACGCGGCAAACAAAAAAAGGATGACGCTCGCGCGCATCGTGCAGATGACCTCCTCCAATCCGGCGCGCATTTTCAATTTGAAAAGCAAGGGCGCGCTCGCGGCTGGAAAGGACGCGGACCTCGTTCTGGTTGATTTGAAAAAGTCGCGAG
>JBFMAP010000084.1:0-4939 GCA_040755655.1 Microcaldota archaeon | reverse complement strand
CAATTTGATGTCCTTCATCTTCGTGTCGAACACCACGACGATTTTGGCGAACTCTGCCTGAAGGTTGTCAAGTTCCCTCTCCCTGCCCCCTATGCGCTCCACCACAGATTCCAGGTCCCGCGTGAGCTCCACTTTCTTGTCGACGATGTCCTCCTTCTTCTGCGCGAGCTGGGCCTCTGTGCTCGTGACCCAAATCAGATAGACTTTCGTGAACTTGTACTCTATCTTTATGATTCCCTCCTCCTCGAGGGCGCGCGCCCACTCCTCGAGCGCGCCGTAGGATATCCCCAATTCTTTCGCGGCGTCCGATAATTCCACCCTGCCTTTAGCGCGCACGAGCTTGATGAGCGCGTCCACGCCGGTGTTTATGAGAAGTTCGTCGAGCGGCATGCTTCACAACCCCGACTGTAAATCCAACCGATGCCCCGGTCGCGGCTCCAACCACGGCTAGCCAAACTATATTTTCAGGTAAGTTTTAAATACCGCGCACAGTAGTAATTACGATACTTGGTATAAAAACTTATGTTCGAGTATTGGTTGCAAAACAACAAGCAGCGCAATTTGCCTACGGCAAATGCGCATTTGCGCAGAGCGCAAATTGCGCCGCCAGTATGCGGCGAGCGCATCGAGGCGCTCGGTCTGCCTCCAATTTGTCGGCGAGCCGACAAATAGACCATTCGAGCTTGGGCTCGAATTGGTCGAGGCAGACTTCGCCGCGTTCGAACGCGGCGAACCGCGGCGCGCTGCGGTGGTTCGCACGCGTGTTGTTTGTTTGGTGTTCGTGTTTGTTGATGTTGTTGGTGTTGCCGTGGTCCGCGAGGAGCTTCTCGGAATAATCCCTGTGAAGGAGGAGATGGGCGCGTCGAGGAGGTTTCAGCTGGAGAAGGAGCTGATTGAGAAGTACGGCGAGGGCGGGATGGCCGCGTACATGCACGTGGACGGGCAGAAATCCGCAGAGGAGCTGCGCGCTGAGCTCGGACTCGAGGAGGAGAGGTTCATCGAGCTCTTCGAGTTCATGGAAAAACTCCATCTTCTAAAATTGCAGACGGTTTACGAGATCGAATTCGGGGAAAGGAAAGAAACCGGCGTTGTGGAGGAACCCGAGGAAAAGCCGCCCTCTTCTTCAGGCGGGTCTTAAGATTTTTATATACTACTGTGAATATCCTTCATCACGTGATTTGATGGACGATGAACTCCTCAACAACAGGGTGCAGAAGAAGGAGCTCGGCACTATCGAGAGGTTCAAGTTCCAGAGCGCGCTAGTGAAGAAATTCGGGGACGAGGGGCTGCGCGCGTACATGAAGATGGGCGCGAAAAAAACGGTGAAGCAGGTTCTCGATGAGACTGGGCTCGCAGAGGACAAACTTCTCGCGATTCTCGATTTCATGGACTCGCAGGGCGCTGTGAAATTCGAAAAACCTTTCAAGCGCGAACAGACTGCCCCTGAAGTGACGCCGGAAAAACCTCAAGAAAAACCCGAGGAGCGCGGAGAGGCCAAGTCCGAGGAGATTATGAGCCCGCTCGAAAAAACCATTTTCGACAAGTTCGGAAAGGTGGGCGTCGAGGTCTACAACCTAATCGACGGCGAGAAGACGGCAGAGGAAATTTTAAAGGAGACAGGCATAAGCGAGTCGAAACTGGTGGAGATTCTCGAGTTCATGGACGAGGAGGGGATAATAAAACTCGAGCGCCCGGGCGCAGGCGCAGGAGGCGAGCGCGAGGGCGAGCCAGAGGAAATCGCATCGCCTTTCGCAGGCCCTGCAGCGCCGCTTCACGACGAATCCCCGATTCCCATCGATGGCGAGATACGCATCATCGCAGTGGATGTCCCGATAAGGCGTGACATCGGCATTTTCAAAAAAGCCGCGGTCGAGGCTGAACTCCTCGCGAAGTTCCAGAATGATGGGAGAAAATTATGGAAAGCAATCGACAACAAGCGCAACACCGCGAGGATTGCGCGCGAGACAGGGCTGTCGCTCCAGAGGATCGATACGATTCTCGCGTTCCTTGTGGACAAGGGCGCCGCGCTCGTCGAGCCGATGACGCCCGATGAAATTAAGCGCGAGTACGGCGCAGAGGGGATGACGATATACAACAGGTTCGGGCGAAACGGGATTCTGATGTACGAGCTGATAGACAAGCGCGCCACCATACGCGACGTGCTTCTCGCGAGCAAACTCGAGCCTGAAAAGGCAGTCGACATCTTCCTTTTCATCCACAAGGTTCTCGGGATCGATTTGCCGATAGAAAAGGAGACGCTCTACAGGCAGCTGGGCGTGCGCCCGCCGCCCGCGCCCTCGACTTCTTGAACTGATTTAAATCTTACCCTCCAAATAAAAACAGATGATGACCACCGGTGATCTCTGAGGCTCGCGCAAGCGCGCCTGTGAGGACAGACGGACGGGCTGATGCAAAAAAGTTAACTTTATATTCTTTTAGTTAACTAATATTTAACTATGAAGTTAAATTTAAGCAAATTAGAGATATTGGCTCTACAACGCTTGTGCGGACAGGAATACGCGGCAGGTGCACTATCTTCAGCGTTGGGCGTAAAGAAAAGCTTCTTCTCAAGGTTGCTGAAAGGATTAACGGAGAAGGGGCTTGTGCTGACTGAAAAACAAGGTACTGAAAAGCTCATACGTCTCTCGCCTGCGTCGCACGCGCAGAGCTTTATGAAACTCTACCACACAAGACCGAATGCAAGAATCGAGCATTGGCTTTCTGGCAGGTCAATTGAGCTACTGATCGTGGTAGCTAGCTCAGGAGAAGGCGCGGATACAAAACTCATTCTCGAGGAATGCGTCTGCAGCAGGCAAACCGCATATAAAATCATTCGTCTGCTTATGGGGGCCGGTGTCATAAGCAGAAATACGGAGAAAGGTAGAATAAAAATTACTGATTCTTATGTGGGGGATTTTGCCTCTGCCTATGCGGACAATATACAGCTGCTGATGCAAAAGGAGGCAAAGGGATTCAACGTCTCAGTCCGGGTAAGGAAGCACGTTGTGCTGAGAACAGATGCTAAAGACGTTCCACCTTACTTCTCTGAAACCGGAATCAACGCGCTTGCAAAATCTGGTCTCGAGGCTAATCTCACCTCCTATTCAGACTACTATTTCAACCTTGATGGAAAAAAACGCGACATTTCTCTCGAAGAGGCGTTCGCCCACGCGATGCTCCTTTCAACCTTGCCGCAACACGTTGATAAACCGCTTCTGAAGATATTCTATTCAAAAAATAAAAGGAAGATGAATCCAAGAACTCTGAACACTCTAGCCAAAAGGTATCTGGTGATGGGAATTTTCGATGAGATAAGGAGAGCGGCAGAGGATTACGAGAAGATGAGGGACGCGGTATGAGACTCGGTTTTGGGAGGGAGAAGCTTCTCGCGGTTTTCGAAAAGATTGGGGCTAGATTGCACAAAAGAATGGAGGTCTTTCTTCTCGGAGGAGGGGCGATGTGCTTCCGCGACCAGAAGAACGCAACCAAAGATTTAGATCTTGTTTTCGAGACTCGTGGGGATTATCACGAGTTTGTTAAGGTGATGGATGGAATGGATTTCAAGAAACACTTGAAGCTAGAACGCGAGTACGAACGGCTGGAAGCAGCTTCGATTTGGCAGAATGCGAAGGGTTTCAGATTCGATTTATTTGTGAAAACAGTCTGCAATGCCTTATCGATTTCTGGTTCTATGAGGAAACGATGTGAGCTTTTGGGGAGATTTGGCAAGCTTACTGTGAGGATGGTTTCAAACGAGGACGTTATACTGTTCAAAGGAATCACCCAAAGACCAGACGATGTAAACGATATCGCGGCAATAGTCCGCACCTCTAAAGTCAATTGGGACATCATACTTCATGAGTGCGTTCGCCAAAGCAGGGCGCGTCCTTGGTACGGGCTGCTTTATGACAAGTTGGTCGAGCTCAAGGAAAAGCACGGGATAGACGTGCTGGTAGCGAAACAACTTTTGAAACTCGACCGCGAATCGATGATCAAAGAAGCCTATGCGAACCTGTGCAGTAGCGGAATTGGTCGAAAAGAAACGCTCGAAATGCTCAGAAAGAAAGGCTTTACGAAAAAGGAGTTAAGTTTCATCGGTTAAGAATGGTTTACACACAAAAACGGTGAGTCAGAATGAAGAGTTTATACCCTTCCTATGCTCCTCCTCAAAAATGGAGAACAACACGCCAAGCTAAATGGCTTGGGGGCAAAGAATGGAAGGAACTAAGGCAAAAGATTCTTGAGAGGGATGAATTTACATGCGTATATTGTGGTTATCGCTCCGAGAAATATCAGATTGTAGACCACGCGGATGGCGATCCCGAAAACCATAACGACAGCAATTTGCAAATCATTTGCCAGATGTGTAATTTAATCAAGCACTCTGGCCAGGGTTGTGTTATAGTTGGTGTAGTCGATCTTTACAGAAAATCAAAATACAGTCAAAATGATGTTGTTCGAATAACGAGACAGATGAGAGATAATGAGGCGAGCGACAGAGAGATAATCAACTTTCTTGGCTTGGAAGAGTTGGTTCCTTTCAAGATGGATAGAGAATATTTGAGAAATCTCTATGGGTTTGTGAGTTCAAGAGCAAGCAAAGACAGAAGCGACATGTATAGTAAGTGGCTAAGCTACAATAAGAAAATGGCACGGAAGACGATTCCAAATGGAATTCAAACCACTCTTGCTGATTAGCAAAACTTAGAGTTTGAGGTGTAATGCATGAAAGATTTTTCTAAGCTTTCAAGAGAGGATGTTGAAGAGGTAGCAAGCGCTGGCGTTTTTGGACGTGGGAAGAAGTATTACAAGGACGGTTGCGTTAGAAGCGTGGTTCTCGTGTCTCCTACGAAACTTGAAGGGCGCGTGCAAGGGACGCAACTTTACAAAACGAAAGTGACTATGGAGGAAGGTGAACTCGTATGCTCTTGCAGCTGCC
>JBFMAP010000083.1:0-4955 GCA_040755655.1 Microcaldota archaeon | reverse complement strand
TTGTGAAGAAGGCGGAGTTGAAGGAGGCGAAGAAAGTGGTGCTCGCGCCCACCCAGCCGATGAAATACTCCCCTGGTTTCGACGATTTCGTGAAAAAGAAATTGGTTGGGCGCGCGATGGCAAAAGGCGACACGATTTTCGTGGGCGTTTTCGGAACAACGTTTCCGCTCGTTGCTGCGGTCGTGCAGCCTCAGGGAATCGTCGTAATAAACCCAACAACAGAACTCGTGCTCAAAACAGAGCCGATGAAAGAGATGGGGAAGATAACCGCCATCTCTTATGAGGACATTGGAGGATTGAAGGATGAAGTTCAGAAGATACGCGAGATGGTCGAACTGCCGATGCGGCACCCGGAGCTTTTCGAGAAACTGGGCATAGAGGCGCCGAAAGGAGTTTTGATTTACGGCGCACCCGGAACAGGAAAGACCCTGCTGGCGCGCGCGGTCGCAAGCGAGAGCGAGGCGAACTTCATACACGTCGCAGGACCGGAATTGGTTTCGAAATTCGTTGGCGAGAGCGAGGAGAGGCTGAGGCAGATGTTCAAGGAGGCGGAGGAAAACGCGCCGACGATAATTTTCATGGATGAATTAGATGCGATCGCGCCGAAGAGGGAGGAAGTGACTGGGGAAGTTGAAAGACGGATGGTAAGTCAATTACTCTGCGTTGCCCCTGACACTATTATCTACACTGAAGAGGGGCCAACGGAGGCAAAAGCACTATACGAGAAATACTCGAGCGGCGCATACCTGAAAGATGGAGTGGAGTACTGCAACCCTGCGAGCCTCCGCGTGTATGCTCTTAGCAGTGGAGGTAAAATAGCGCTTTCTCGCGTAACCACAATGAACAAACTTTTCGTTCCTCAGACATTCAGAATATTGCTTGATAATGGAACGAAAACAACTGTCTCTCCAATACAACAATTTTTAACTATCAGAAATTCAAGATTTGAATGGGTTCCTATCACGCAACTCGTGGAGGGAGATTATGTTGCCTGCCCGAGTAGGATTCAAATTGATGATGATGGAGAAAAAATAGACTTTATCACCAAGCTTGGTGATAATAAATATTCCTTGCTTTTGAATTCAGAGTTGACAAAAATATCCGGCAGACGCTTTGTTTCCTTAAAAGCATTCAAGCATTATCTCGAAACAGGTAAGCTGCTTGAGGATGGAACGCTTAGGACGTCTATGCTCAACTTTATCCGCGATAAAAAAGAAACTTCAACAGGAGAGTTAAAAATAGCATTCTCGAAGTTTTGTAAGAGAAATGTCGAACGCACGCTAACCTCTCTTGAAAAACTCGGTTGTGTTTATTGCGAAAGAAAGAGGAGGAACGAGTTCAGAAAAATAACCGTTGCACCAGTGATTGAGAATGGGTTTGAAAGTGGCATAATTGGGATAAGTGTTTTCTCTTACTTCCAGCGATTTGTAAAAGAAAATTATTTCGTAAAGCCATTGCGCGAGCTTTCACCAGAACTATGTGAACTTTTGGGTTATGTGCTTGCGGATGGAAGTCTTTCAAAGCATCGCATGAATGTTTCGGGCAAGCCTGAAGTTGTGGAGCGCACAGACGAAATCGTGAAAAAGTTATTTGGATTTAAAGGAAAGATTACAAAGATAGGTAAAAAATATTGGCGATATGACGCGGCGAGTATGACGATCCCAATGTTGCTAAGCGAGCTGTTCGGAATAAAAATTGGTAAAAAGGCCTATCATGTTCGGGTGCCGTTGAGCATATTCAAGGGGGATAAAGAGTGCAGGAAAGCGTTCGTTCGTGCGTATGTGGACTGTGATGGAAGCATAACTGGCAACATTAGAGTATTTTCAAAGAGTAAAGGGTTGATTACGGATTTAATATATCTTCTTTCTTCGCTCGGTTTCAACGCATCCTACTCTTACGCAAAAGAAATGCATTATGCAAATCTTCTGGGAGGGTACGGCGCGATTCTAAGGTATGCTGGAGAGATAGGTTCTGTGAGAGAGGAACGACAGGAATATTTTATAAAACTACTTAACGAGCGGAGAATAGGCACAAGCATTACGCGCCTTCCGAATATTTATGGGGCCGTAAATGCGCTCCGCCCTGCTTTGAAGGGCTCATTAAACGACGGCGATTATAGGTATCTTACCGGGGTAAGCGCTATGAACAAGCCAAAATTGGAGTATTTTATGTTGATGTATAAGAATAAAAAAATCGAAGTGAACGAAGAAGCTGTTAAATTTCTGCAACATCTGCTGAATGCAGAAATCGTGTGGAGTAAAGTCAATTCGATTGAAGAAGGAGATGGAATGGAAATGTATGATTTGACTACTGATGAGGAAAATTTCGTGGCAGGTGATTCGCCAACGCTTTTCCACAACACTTTGATGGATGGTTTGAAGACGCGCGGACAGGTGATAGTGATTGGCGCAAGTAACAGGGTTAATGCCATCGATCCTGCTCTACGCCGACCAGGGAGGTTCGACCGCGAGATTGAGATTGGAATCCCTGACAGAAACGCGCGCAAGGAGATACTTCAAATTCACACGCGCAACATGCCTATCGCTGAAGACGTGAGTTTGGACGAGTTGGCGAACATCACGCACGGATACACGGGCGCGGACATATCATCACTTACAAAGGAATCCGCGATGAAGGCGTTGCGCCGAATACTTCCGAAAATCGATTTGGAGCAGGAGTTCATACCCCCGCAGATTCTGGAAGACCTCAGAGTTACGCGCGAGGACTTCTTCAACGCCCTGCGCGAGATTCACCCGAGCGCGCTGCGCGAGGTTTTCGTTGAGGTTCCGAACGTGCGCTGGACGGATGTGGGCGGGCTGGATGAGATAAAGCGCGAACTCAAGGAGGCGATAGAACTTCCTCTCAAAAAGCCGGAAGTTTTCACGAAATTGGGAATAAGGCCTGTGCGTGGGATTTTGCTGGTTGGTCTTCCTGGGACTGGAAAGACGCTTTTCGCGAAAGCGGTCGCGACAGAGAGCGAGGCGAATTTCATCTCAATCAAGGGGCCTGAACTCCTTTCGAAATGGTTCGGGGAGAGCGAAAAGGCTGTTCGCGAACTTTTCAGGAAGGCAAGGCAGGCGGCGCCGTGCATAATATTCATAGATGAAATTGATGCAGTGGCATCCTGGAGGGGCGGGAGCGACGAGGGAACGCGCGCAGGCGAGCGGGTAGTGAACGCGCTTCTCACTGAAATGGACGGGCTCCAGAATTTGAAAAACGTCGTGGTGCTCGCTGCCACGAACCGGCCGGATATTCTCGACCCAGCGCTCCTGCGGCCCGGCAGGTTCGACCGCGTTCTGCAGATTCCAGTTCCTGATGAGGACACGAGGCTCGAGATTCTGAAGGTGCACGCGAGAGAGATGCCTCTTGCGAAGGATGTTGATTTGAAATCGCTCGCGAAAAAAACCGACGGATACACGGGCGCGGATTTGGAGGCGGTCTGCAGGGAGGCTGGAATGAACGCGCTCCGCGAGAGCATGGATGCAAAAACCGTCGAGCAGAAGCATTTCGAGCATGCTCTGAAAACGATAAAGCCCACGGTCACGAAGCAGAACCTCGAGAGGATGAAAAAATTCGCCGAGGGAACGGACGCGATGTTCGGGTGAGTTGCGCGCAGGCGAGCGTATGAGGATAGGGCTTTTCTTCAAAACATTGATTCTCTCTGTCTCGGCAGCGCTCATAATATACGCACTCACCCCCCACTCTCTCACATTCCTCCTGAAACTTCTCGCGCTCGCGCTGGGTATTTCTCTTCTGACTCCGCTTGCATATCCTTATATGCGCGGGGTGAGGAAGGGCGATGTTGTCCTGTTGGCGAACTACGAGGCGACAGGCTTTGCAAATTTATTGCAGATGAACACCGCTGTTGCAATTACCAATGGGCGCAAAGGCGCGCGCATACGCGTTTCTCTTCCGAACGGTGATGAAGCAGAGGGGGAGATAATAAGTTACGCTGGCTTCATAACCCCTGCGCGCGTGAGGCTCGTTGAGCGCGAGTTCAACGTAAGCATTGTTTAGGGCTGGTTTATGCAAAACGCGGAAATCTACGACATTGTTGTTTCGATGCTCGCTGTCGCGGTAGCGTTTTCCGTGCCCGTGCTCCTGAGCGAGCCGAGCGCGATTCCGGTTGTGATACCCATAATTCTCGTCACTGTCGGGCTCGGGTTCCTTCTCCACGAGCTCGCGCACAAGTACGTGGCGCAGAGGTACGGTGCGTATGCTGTTTACCGCGCGTGGCCGCAGGGGCTCGGGCTCATGCTCCTTCTGGCGTTCATCACAGGCGGGAGGTTCTTCATAGCCGCGCCAGGCGCGGTTTATATCTTCGCGCCGTACATAAGAAGGAGGGAGAACGGAATCATCTCGCTCGCAGGCCCGCTCACGAACCTCGCGCTCGCTGTAGTTTTTGGTTTTGTTTTCATGATGAGTGGCGGTGGGCTTGGCGCGACGTCTCCGGACATTTTGCAGGTCGTGCAGGCAATCTCGCTAATAGGCGCGCGCGTGAATTTGTTTTTGGGCTTATTCAACATGTTGCCAATATTTCCCCTTGACGGGAGCAAGGTGCTCGCCTGGAACGGCGGCGTGTGGTTCGGGTACATAATCGCTGTGATTCTCGTCTCATTCGCGTTCGGCGTGCCCATATGATATTTTTGTAGCTGCAGGAAAACGAAGGAGAAAAAAGGAGGGTGGAGGAGGCGAATCTTCACTCTGTTTTCTTCCGCTCATTCTAATCGCGCTCAACGCAGGCGCGGCTGTGCTCGGGGCGGCGGCGTTCTTCCTGTTCGCGCGCAGAAAGGGAAAGCGATAAAAAACATTTGCTCATTATAATATACAGTAGATCCGAAAGTCCTTTTTCTTTCTGATGGATATTTGTAGCCCAAATTTTAAATAGTCGCATCCCGCAGCCCCAGGCGGCCTTCACGCAGCCAAAAAGGGATGCGGGAAAGGCGACTAGTATG
>JBFMAP010000082.1:0-4967 GCA_040755655.1 Microcaldota archaeon | reverse complement strand
TATGCCGAACGTTATGACAACAGCGAGCCCGACAGCAGGCCCCCAGTTGAAATACTCCGAGTTTATGCTGCACCCGCCCACTTGCAGCATTACTGCAGGATTGACCACAATCATCTCCTCATCTCATATAAGCCTCGCGAGCCCCGGGATTGAGATGTCGCCCCCAATCGCGCCGGAGAAACTCCTGAAGAAACTAACGCAAATTATGATGTCCACCACCGCGAGCACCACGACTATGACCATGTAGTGACTGAGAAGTATTATCGTGTTTGCCAGATACATGTACGCCCTGTCGGCAAGCCCGAAAGGCGAGCCTATGGTGAGCAGGGTCTTTATGGCGTCCCCTATGCCGGCAGATGCCTCGTAATCAGTCGTCTCCCTCCCGAGCCAGTTTCCAATGCACTTCAAGGGGTTCGTCCATCCTGCGGTGCAGGGCGGCACTGCGCTGACAGGGGTTATCTCCACTGTGAAGCTGTCTATCACAGGGGTTATCTGGTCGTTCGTATCCTCGTTGAACACCCTGATCTCATCACTCGTCCCCTCCATCGCGTCCTTCACCCCGTCCCACATCGGCTTGTTTATCATCAGAAGCGTGAGGGGATAGATTATATAGAAAGTGACCGCTACTGCGATTATCGTGGAGCCGATTCTCCTCGTCACAGGGAACGTGCGGAGGATGATTCCGAGCGGCAGGAAGAACCTGAACATCTCCTTTTCTATGAACTGCAGTAGCACAATCTGCGCCTCGTTGCTTATGTGCAGTATCGCGACAAGGTCAATGAGCGTGACCAGCGCCTCGTTCAGGATGCCGAACCCGGCGAAGAAGTTGAAACTCCCGCCAAGCACCAGGAGCCATACCGGTATGACGCTCAGCCCTGCGCTCAGGGACGCGAGGAAGCCTATCATCTCGTCGTAAAAAAGCAGTTCCCAGTAAAACCCGCCTGGCGGGGCGAAACTTATGAGGTGCTCGGCGACGTCGTTCAGATACTCGACAGACCTCGTGTAAATGTTATCCCCCACGAGCGCGTAAGCGAGCCCGTTCACCATCCCGAAGAGAACCAGCACCATGCCCACTATGAACGCGGTCATCATCACCTCGTAAACCTCGTTCTTCGCCCAGGCGTTCAGTTCGGCGCTCCTCAGGAACTCGGCTATCATGTAGATTAGCGCCACTATCGCGAAAGATACCAGGAGCGAGATAATGCCCACTGGAACCCAGTCCGCCAAGTCTGACGCGTTCAAAACCAGTTGCGTCTGCAGCACGAACTGCGAGGAAGCTTGCGATGAGAGGAGCACGAGAGCAAACGCGGTCGCCACGAGTGATGCTGGTGATGGTGGTTGCATCAATCCTTTATATATCAACCCTTTATATAATTAACCGACGCCAACACCGCCCGCTTTAGCGGGCAGATACGGCGTCGAAGCCCCATCGGAAACTTACCCTCAGCCCAGATATTTAAACGCGGCGAGACACGAACGAGGCATGCGAGCATACAAGTTCCGCGCATACCCATCAAAAAAGCAGGAGAAAGAGATGGGCACGCATCTGTGGATTTCAAAAGAGTTATGGAACGAATTGCTTGCCTTCACAAAAGAAACATACAAACACCACGATAGGTTTCCGACAAAAACAAGTATGCTGGACATGGCAAAAAGAAGCGGCCTATACTCACAAGTTGCCCAACAGCTTGTTGACAGGCTAAGTGAAGCAGTGTGGAGAAAAGCGAAGAAAAAACAAATGGGATTTCCGCGATTCAAATCAATCGACAGAATGAAGAGTTTGGTTTACCCTCAATCTGGTTTTTTCCTTGGGAAGAAGCTCGAGGTAACCCCATTTGGAGACATCGCAATCAAGAGGCACAGGGAAACTGAAGGCAGGATAAAAACGCTAACCCTCAAGAGGGAGGCGTCCGGAAAGTGGTTTGCAATATTCTGCGTTGAGCAAGAGAAGAAACAGCCGAGAAAAAATAATGGGGAAAAAGTTGGGATTGACCTGGGCTTGATGAACTTTGCCGCACTCTCAAACGGAAAAATTGTAGAGAACCAGAGACATTTCAGAAAATTTGAGGAAAAACTTGCAGCATGCCAGAGAAGAGCGAGTAGATGCAAAAAAGGAAGCAAAAACAGGGAGCGGGCAAAGAAGAAGGTCGCTAGGCAGCATAAGAAAATAGGTAACTGCAGAAAAGATTTTCTCCATAAACTTTCAAGGGAATTTGTAAATTCCTATTCCCTAATTGCGCTTGAAAAACTGAAGCCAAAAAAGATGGCTGAAAGGCGGTTTGGGAGATCAATAAACGATGCAGGCTGGAGGATGTTTGCGGATATGCTTGCATACAAGGCGGAGGAAGCCGGGTGCAAGATGGTGTTCGTGGAGCCAAAGAACACGACCAAGATGTGCAGCGCTTGCAGGAGGATGGTTGCCAAAGAGCTTCAGGAGAGGATGCACAACTGCCCCTTCTGTGACCTGAAGATGGATAGAGATATAAACGCTGCGCGCAACATACTCATCAGAGCTACCGTGGGAACCACGGGAAGTAACGCTTCCGGAGATGGAGCAGCAGTTCCATCTATGAAAGAAGACGCCGCCCGATTTATCGGGTGGTAGTTCACAAAATTGTTTGTTGTGAAATATGAAAACATGGCTCGTGATTCCATGCTCAACCTCTCCGCGATGGAAAAGAAGTGGCAGCAGAGATGGGAGGACACGCGCGCATTCGAGGCAAACCCGGCCAAAACCAACGACGGCAAGTTCTACCTCACGGCCGCGTTCCCCTATCCCAACTCGCCCCAGCACATAGGCCACGCGCGCACGTACACCACCACCGACGTTTACGCGCGCTTTATGCGTATGAAGGGCCGCAACGTCCTGTTCCCGATGGCGTTCCACGTCACTGGCACGCCGATTCTCGCGATGGCGAAGCGCATTGCCGCGCGCGACCCCGAAATTCTCGAAATCTTTGATAAGATTTACGGCATTCCTGTGGAAACCACCACCTCCCTCACAGACCCGAAGGCGCTCGTGACGTATTTCAGCAGGGAGATCGAGGCTGGGATGCGCGAGATGGGCTTCTCGATTGACTGGAGGCGCAAATTCTACACGTACGACCTCGCGTTCAACCGCTTTATTGAATGGCAGTTCAGCAAACTGAACGAGAAAGGGTACATAACGCAGGGCGCGCATCCGGTTCCCTGGTGCCCGAAGTGCAACAACGCGGTAGGCGCGCACGACACGCAAGAGGACATGGACCCGGAAATAGGAGAATACGTGCTGCTTAAATTCAAGTTCAGGGACGGCTTCCTGCTCACCGCCACTTTCCGCCCCGAAACAATTTACGGGGTCACGAACGTGTGGGTGAATCCAGATGTGGAGTACGCGGCCGCGCGCTCCCCAAAAAACAGCGAAATCTACTATGTCTCGCTCGACGCGGTCGAGAAACTGAACATGCAGGGATTCGATTTGGAAATTCTCGATAAAATTCCAGGCAAAGACCTTCTGGGCGAGAATGCCACTTGCGAGAATCTGATGACGAGCGCGAATATTCCTCTTCTTCCAGCCTCCTTTGTCGACCCGAAGAACGGCTCGGGCGTGGTGATGAGCGTTCCTGCGCACGCGCCCTACGACTACCTCGCGCTCCGGGACCTCGGCTCGAGTCTCGCGCCAATCCAGGTTCTCAAGATAGACGGGTACGGAAGTTTCCCTGCGAAGGAGATTGTCGATAAGATGGGATTGAAGGACCAGAACGACCCACTCGCCGAGGACGCGACAAAGGAAATTTACAGCAAGGAGGCGCACACAGGAGTGATGATTGCGGGGAAATACGCAGGCGCGCGCGTGGGCGAGGCAAAGGAGCGAATCGAGGAGGACATGCTCGCGGAGAAGAAGGCGCTCTCGATGCACGAAATCATCAACGGCCCGATTTTCTGCAGGTGCGGCTCTCTCGTTTCCGTTAAGACAGTTCAAAACCAATGGTTCATCAATTACGGGGACGAGGGCTGGAAAAAAATAACGCGCGAATGCCTGCGGGAGATGCACATCATCCCAGAGAAGACGATTCCGGAATACGACTACACCATCGACTGGCTGAAGGAAAAGGCGTGCGTGCGCGCGAGCGGTCTCGGCACTCGCTTCCTGTTCGACCGCACGCAGATGATAGAATCCCTCTCGGACTCGACAATTTACATGGCGTTCTACACCGTCGCGCCCTACATGGTTCGCCTTCTCGAGAACGACATCAACAACGCGCTCTTCGATTACGTTTTTCTCGGCAAGCCCTACACAGGGAAGGCGGACAAGGAACTTCTCCAGAGGATGAGGGACGAGTTCCTGTACTGGTATCCGCTCGACTCGCGGCACTCTGGCGCGGACCTCGTGCACAACCACCTGACATTTTTCATATTCAACCACGTGGCGGTTTTCCCGCGCGAGCTCTGGCCCCGCCAGATTGTCACGAACGGCTTCGTGCTGATGGAAGGAAAAAAAATGAGCAAGAGCATGGGGAACATCCTCCCGCTGAGGCGCGCGATAAGGAAATACGGCGCGGACGTCGTGCGCTTCTCCGTAGTCTCAGGCGCAGACCTCGCCGCAGACAGCGACTTCAACCAGACGATGGCCGACGGCGTAATATCGCGGCTCAACTTCATGTTCTCCCTGTGCGAGCAGATTCCCTCATTCGAGGAGCGAGTGCCAAAGCCGATTGACAAGTGGCTCCTTTCGCGCTTCCACCGCCGCGTTAAAAATTACGATTCGCAACTCTCAAATCTCGAACTCCGGGACGTCACGCAGGAGATTTTCTACAACACAATTAATGATTTGAAATGGTACCTCAAGCGCACGCCCCCGCGCGCAGACGCCATCCGCGAGGTCCTCGAAATCTGGACTCTGCTCGTATGCCCGTTCATGCCCCACTTCGCTGAGGAGATGTGGGAGAAACTCTGGGAAAAACGCTTTGTTAAGGACAACCGAATCG
>JBFMAP010000081.1:0-4977 GCA_040755655.1 Microcaldota archaeon | reverse complement strand
TCGCGTCAGAGCCACCGATGATGATGAACGCGTTTGGGTTTATTTGCTTTGCAAATGCTATAAAATCAGCGATCACGCGCGCCTCCTGCGTGAAATTAGCTGTGAGGCCGACGATATCAGTTTGTTTTATCTGTTCTTTTGCATCACTAAACGAAGCCCCTATACGATATTTCTCTATCATCCTAGCGCCATACGCGACCTCGCCGTATTTTTCCTCGCGCACTGGAGCCATCATTTTCATATCGATAATGTCTATTTTTGGTTTGATATCCGGAAAGTCGGCGCGAAGGCCGTTTTCCAGCATTGTTTTCACTACGTGCTGCGTAAGTTTCGGCTCGTTTGTCCTAACCCCGCAGATGTTTTTTCCATCCTTCTTCCACCTGAGGAGAACGCCTAGCGTGGCGAAGAGTTTTATTTTCGGATGCGCGGCGCGTTCGCTAATCATATTATCAACTCAGATCCAATTTCTGACAGCCCGGGCATTCTGAATTTCTGACTGATTTCGCTTCCTTGGAACGGAGAATCTGTTCAAGCGTCTGCCTGAACACGTCGCCTATTATTGGGAGGTTGCTGGGATATGGGTAGCAGGGGGTAACCTTTCCGTCTCCTTGAACCACCAACATTATTTTTTGTTTTATACACTCGTAAGCTGCAAATGGAAGTCTGAGCGGCCAGGTGTATCCGAACTCGTTGTCGATTTTCAGGAGTTTGGGGAAGAGCTCTTTCAACTCCTGCGGTGAAACGCTGAGTTTTTCTGAAGAGAAAAGGCCCCTGCCAGTGTGGATGTGTCCTTCTATGTATGGTATCATATCATTTTCGCGTATCCACCTAAAAAGCGCCGGAATATCGCGTATGTTCTGCTTGAAAATTGCGGACTGTATGGCTAGGAGCGGGGTTTTGAAGCCTGCTCTCCGGAGTTCCTCGAGGCCGCGCATCGCGAGCTTGAAGGCTCCGGTGGTGTCGGTTAGAAAATCGTGGATTTCTTCATTCAGGCTGTTGATTTTGAGTATCACTGAAGCATCGTATTTGTAGAGCATCTCCGCCTCTTTCTCTTGAATTAACGCGCCGTTTGTGAAAACAACAGGTATCATGCCTTTTGAGTGAATATGCTCTAGAAGAGGGAAGAATAATTTGTAGCACAACGGCTCACCGTAACTGCCAAAAGCCACGGAGGCTGCTCCGAACAGTCTGGCTTCATCAACGAGGGCCTTTTGCTTTTCGAATGTTAGTTTATACGGGATGGCGTTCTTTCCTTCCCTGCCTGAATCCGTGAAGCAGTACAAACAGTTGAAAGGGCAATCCTTTGGGACTGCGATCGCGAGAATCGAGAAACCAGGCGTTCCGATTTCCTTTCTTTCTTCTATGAGTTTGTTTCTTGCGATAATCTTGAAGGCCGTAGGACTAGGATAGCCGCGAATCAGCGGAGGACCCTTCAATTCCGCAGGGCTCGCGCTATGGGTTAGTTTGTTCATTTTTTCACCCCCACTCGCCAGTTGGTTGAGAGTATTATGGGCGCGGGGGTTCTTTAAATATCGCGCGCAGAAATGCGCTAAAACGAAAAGATATTTAAATATATTTGAAAAAAGATAGAAATATGGCAGAGAAATACGCGAAAACTGTAAAACTGGATGAGAGGGATAGGCGGCTACTCGCGGAATTGGAGCGCGATGGGAGGGCGAGCCTCACGACGCTCGCGAAGAGGGTGAAACTCTCCAAGGATGCGGTCGCGTACAGGATTCGGAGGATGGAGGAGGAGAAGGTTTTGCTCGGGTTCTATACCCTGCTGAATATAACGAAATTGGGGCTCTCTGGGTTTAAGGTGGCGGTGAAACTCCAGAACGCGACTCCTGAGAAAAGGAGCGAGATAATAGAATACCTGAAGAAAAACGTCGCCGGGTGGATGGCGAGCTGCGACGGGAGATGGGATTTGGTTTTCATCGCGTGGAAGGAGAGCGCAGGCGAGTTCGAGAGGCTTCTGACTGATTTTTTGAGCAAATACGGCGAGTTCGTTGGAGAGCGAGATTTGAACATACTAACCGAGGGCTGCTGGTTCAACAGGAAATTTCTTGCAAAAGGGGGGCGGGTGCTGGAGGTGAGATGGGGCGAGGAGAGGAAGGGAGGGGGAGTTGATGAGAAGGACCAAAAGATACTGCGCGCGCTCGTTGATAATGCGAGGATGAGGCTCGTTGAACTCGCAGATGTTGTTGGGATGACGCCCGAGGGCGTGAAGAACAGGATTGGGGCTATGGAGCGCGAGGGCGTGATAAGCGGGTTCAAGCCGGTAATAAACACCTCCGCGCTCGGGTACCAATTCTACAACGTGATGATAAGGCTGAACAACCCGCGCGCAATAAAGAAAATGTTCGCGTTCCTGAAGGAGCACCCAAATGTCGTTTATTACAGCAAGTACGCAGGCTCGTTCGACATATGCGCGGATATTGAGATAGAGGGGCCTGAGGAATTCAGAAAAGTTATGGATGAGTTCAGAAAGAATTTCGCAGAGAACATCCGCACCTACGAGCCTCTTCTTGTTTACGAGGAGCACAGGCGCTCCTACTCGCCCTTCTGAGCCCAGAGTTTCAGGAATTTCTCCCTGCTCGCGCCCAGGTACGCGCGCTCATCCGAATGAATCTCGAGAGTGATTGTGCCATCGTACGCGCGCCTTATTTCTGGGATTATTTTTTCCCAGTTGATTTTCCCGGCGCCGATTGGCAGATGCAAATCCTCCTTCCCGTTGTTGTCGTGCGCGTGGAGGTGCGCGAGTTTGTTTTTGAATGCGCGCAGAAAATCTGTTATGCCCGCGCCATTTGATTTTATCAGGTTCGCGTGCCCCACATCAAGGGTGAATTTCAACTCCGGAACCTCGCTGAAGAGTTTTTTGAATTCCTCGAGTGAAAAGGAGGCGTCCGTGAAATTCTCAACGCACAAAACAACGCCCGAGTCAACGCACCACTTATGTATTGTTTTTATCGAGTTTATTGTTTCGCTCACGAGGGTTTCACGTTTTGCGTGGATTGAGAATTGCGGTTCCGTGTGTATCGTGAGTTTTTCTATTTCGAGCTTAGCGGTTGTTTCGACGACCTCTCTCATTTCGGCGAGCATCGCCTCCCTTACGCGCGGGTAGGGGTGCGTTATTTCGAGGAACCAGGGCGCGTGCGCGAGCAGTTTCATTTTGTAGCGCGAAAGTTCGTCGAGAAGCTGCTTTTGTTTCTTGAGGATTTTCTCTGGGTTCGCCTCAGGGGCTTCTATCGTGAGCTCCAGAAATTCGAAGCCAAGCTCGCCGAATGCGCGCGCCTCGCGCAGAATGTCGTTTTTCTGGTTGTTCATCGCGCCCAGCAGCAATCAATCACCAACGAACACAAAATAAACGAACGCCCTCGCCGGGATCCGAACCGCGGAGGGGGCGAGCCCCCTCTCCAGTTTCAGGGTCCTCCTGACCCTCCCCCGCGAGAGTCAGAACATTTCCCTCCCCAAAAAAATTTTTCTTTTGGGGCATCGAAAGAACTTCGGAGACTTCGTCTCCGAAATTTCGCGACTTTGTCGCGAATCCTTTTCTTTTTCTAAAAGAAAAGGGATTTCGTTTGAACCCGAATTACAGGCTTGCTGCCTCATTCTCGAGTCCGCAGGCCTACGTCCTATCCAGGTTAGACTACGAGGGCATCTGCCGTAAAGGTTATTATATTATTCATGCATACTTTTAAAACCAAAAGGTAGGAAAAAAGGTGGTTGGAAATGCTCAAGAATTGCTCATCCTGCGGCAGGCAGACGCGCGAATACACGGAGTTCCCGTGCGTGAACTGCGGCGAGGCGACGATAGTGAGATGCAGGCACTGCAGGGAGGTAATAAACCCATACAAGTGCCCGAAGTGCGGAAAGGAGGGTCCTTAGAGGTTGTGGGGTGTTTTGAATGGGAAGGGTAGTCGCGCTCATAAAGGTTTTTCCGGAGAGCATGGAAGTTTTCGAGGAGTTGAAGGAGAACATAAGGAAAGAAGTTAATCCGGCGCGCATAGACGAGGAGCCTGTCGCTTTCGGGTTCAAGGCGCTCAAAGTCACTGTTGTGATGGCAGACGAGTCAGGAAGCGGTGACATCGAGGAGAAAATAAAAAAGATTAAGGGCGCGAGCGAGGTCGAGGTTGTGGATATCGGACGGATAAGTTGATTATTTTCTTCACGTTCTTCCTTATCTTCCTCCAGTGGCTTCCCTCCCAAAAAACCTTTCTGCATTTCTTATTCGTGCAGAGCCAGAAAATATTATGGCGCGCGAGAATACCGGGATAGACTTTTCCGCGCACCGCCTTCTTCCCGACTTCTTTCAATTTTGAATTGCACGAGGGGCAGAGCGTTCTCGAGGGGAAATCGCGAACATTGAGGTTGAATTTCCTTATTACGCGCGCGAGCTGCTTCTCCATTTTGAATTTCGGCACGAGATAAACACTCACGCCTCGTTTTTTGGCGCGCGCAGCGAGCTCCCTGTCCATCGTGAGGAGGGTTTTCTTCTTCCTGCGCGCGAGCGCGAGAATCCGGTCATCATCGGTGAAGTTGGGATATTCGACGCTGATGCCCATTATGCGGAGCCAGCGCGCGAGCTTTTTGAGCATTATGTCAGCGACGAACAGGGCATCACCAACCCGGATAGGCGTTTGTGGCGTAACAGTTAAATTTTTATATAGGATATATCCCAAATATATTCGGTGTATATATGGTAAGCGGAATGATAGACATCTCTGAACATGCAAACAGGGTGCTTAGCATAATTAAGGCAAGGTATGGGCTGAAGGATAAGTCGGCTGCTATCGAGCAGATGGCGTACGAGTATGAGGAAAAGGTCTTGGAGCCTGGCTTCAAACCCGTGTTTGTTCAAGAAGTGATAGAAGCCAAAAAGCACGGCAAATTCAGGAGAGTTAAGAAAATCGAGCAGCTTTTCGAGTGATTGCGATGTACGAGCTTGAAATCGAGGGCTCTTGCGAAGCTTCTATT
>JBFMAP010000080.1:0-4998 GCA_040755655.1 Microcaldota archaeon | reverse complement strand
CTTGCCTCCAGAATACCGCACGGGAAAAGGATAACGAAGAGCGCGTTGCGGAGGGTAGAGCGGGCGGAGGATGCAGTTAAGCGGATTACGCGCGCAGCGCTTGTCCGCGTGCGAGAGCACGACGGAATCGCGCGCATCGAGGTTGGAAAGGAGGAGATGGGGAACTTTTTTGATGCGGAAAGAATGCGCGATGTCGCGCGCGCGCTTAAAAAAATCGGATACAAATTCGTACTGCTCGACATGGAGGGCTACAAGGTCGGTGGGGGCGTATGAGGGACGTCGAGAGAATCCTGAAAGACCTCGCGCGCGGGAGAATTTCTCTAGCGCGGGCGATGCGACTGTTGCGGGTTCACGGGATAGCGAGAGTTGAAGAGATGGCGCGCGTGGATTCAGGCAGGGAGATGAGGACGCGCGTTCCAGAGATAATCCTTGCCGAGGGGAAAACACCATCACAGATAGTTGCGATAGCGAAAAAATTTCCCTCGCGAGTTATACTCAGCAGAGTTGGCGATTCGCATCTGCGCGCGCTCAGGAAAAACTTCAAAAGGATAAAACACAACCCGCTCGCGAGGATAGTCGTTGTTGAAAAAGGAGCCTCGGCGCGAGCGAAAACCGGCTCCGTGGGCGTGATTGCGGCAGGCACCTCCGACGTTCCTGTTGCAGAAGAGGCGATTGCCGTTGCTGAGGCGATGGGCTGCAGCGTGATGAGGGCATACGACGTGGGCGTGGCAGGCATACACCGCCTTCTCGCGCCCCTCAAAAAAATGATAAACGAGGTTGATGTTTTCGTGGTGGTCGCAGGGCGCGAGGGGACGCTCCCAGCGATCGTCGCAGGAATGGTCGACGTGCCAGTGATCGGCGTTCCGACATCAACCGGATACGGATTCGGAGGGAAGGGCGAGGCGGCGCTAAAATCGATGCTCCAGAGTTGCAGTTTCTTAACTGTTGTTAACATAGACAATGGCGTGGGCGCAGGCGCGTGCGCCGCGCTCATAGCAAAAAGGACGCGCGCTGCGAATGCCACGAGATGAGAAAATGGACCTGAAATCCCTATTGCAACTCACGCGCGTCGAGCATTCGTTCATGCTCGTGCTCGCTGTTTGGATAGGCGAGACGATAGCCCTAGGCGCTTTCCCGAACGCGCAGCTCGCGCTCATGAGCGCGCTCCCTCCGTTCTTCGTGGGGCTCGCGTCCTTCGCGATAAACGACTATTTCGATTACGCGAGCGACAAAATAAACAGGCGAATCGACAGGCCTCTCGTGCGCGGTGCGGTGACACCAGCCGAAGCACGCGCGATTGCCCTTGCTTGTCTTGCGATAGGGATTGTCTCATCGTTTTTCAACCAATACGCGTTTGTTCTGGTTTTGCTCTTTTCCTTGCTGGCTTGCTTTTACAGTTACAAACTGAAGGACCTCCCTCTTCTCGGGAACATATACATCGCGATGAGCATGGCGGTGCCGTTCGTTTACGGCGGCGCTGTCGCGAGCGCGAGTGTCGGCGGCGAGATACTTATGCTCTGCACGATTGCCTTCGTCGCCGGGCTCGCGCGCGAGGTGATGAAAAGCGTGCAGGATGTTGAGGGCGACAAACTTGCAAGGCGCTCGCTCACGCTCCCGGTTCTCATAGGAAATAAAAATTCAATTTTCGTCTCCTCGCTTTTCTACCTGCTCGCAATCGCGCTCAGTTTCCTTCCTTACGCGCGCGGGGCGTATGCACAAAATTTCTCGTACATACTGCCTGTTTTGGCAGCGGATTTCCTCCTGTTTCACATCGTCGTAAGAACGGCGCGCGACGCGTCAAAACAAGCGCTGCGCGCGGCGAGGGGTACAAGCCTGCTCGCGCTCGGGCTCGGGCTCGCGGGCTTTCTCGCAGGCAGCTTATTAAAAGTTTAATGAGGATGATGCACCATGGAGGTCGTGACCACTACGGACCTGCCTCTGCCCCTTCACTCGCGCGGAAAGGTCCGCGACACTTATGATCTGGGCGATAATCTTCTGATGATTGCAACAGACCGCCTTTCAGCGTTCGACGTGGTTTTTAGCGAGGGAATCCCGTGCAAGGGCGCGGTCCTCACAGAACTCTCGCTCTTCTGGTTCGAGTTCACGAAAAATCTCTCGCGCAACCACCTCGCGCGCTCGCAAAAACTTCCCCCCTCGCTTGAAAAATTTTCAGCCATCCTCGCGCGCCGCTCCATGATTGTGGAGAAGGCGAAGCCGCTTCCGATAGAATGCGTCGTGCGGGGCTATCTTGCAGGCTCCGGCTGGAAGGAATACCGGGAGAAAAACACGATATGCGGGATAAAACTTCCAGCCGGGTTGAAGGAGGCGGGCGAGCTCCCAGAGCCGCTCTTCACGCCAGCGACAAAGGCTACCACAGGGCACGACATAAACATAACCGAAAAAGACGCCTCAAAGATGGTTGATAATTTCGAGGAGGTGCGCGAGAAGAGCATAAAGCTCTACGCGAGCGCAGCGGAATACGCGCGCAGAAGGGGGATAATAATCGCGGACACCAAATTCGAGTTCGGCATGCGCGAGGGCGAACTTCTACTGATAGACGAGGTTCTGACGCCGGACTCCTCGCGGTTCTGGCCTGCGGACAAATACTCGCCAGGAAGCTCCCAGCCGAGTTTCGACAAGCAGTACGTGCGCGACTACCTTGAAAAAATCGGGTGGAGCAAGTCCCCTCCCCCGCCGAGCCTGCCCAAGGAAATAATAGGTGGCACGAGCGCGCGCTACATCCAGGCCTATGAAATGCTCACGGGAAAAAAATTCGAAAGGTGATTTTATGGCGGATGTGTTGATAGTTATGGGAAGCGAATCCGACAAGCAAATAGCCGACAAGGCGTGCGATGTTTTGAGGGAGTTCGAGATTTCATACGCTGTTGAAGTTGCGTCCGCGCACAGGGCACCCGAGAAACTAGACAAACTGGTTCGCGACTCGGACGCGAAAGTGTTCATCGCGATTGCGGGTTTGTCCGCGGCGCTTCCGGGCGTCATCGCATCGAAAACGAAACGTCCGGTGATAGGCGTGCCAGTGAACGTGAGGCTGGAAGGGCTGGACGCGCTCCTCAGCGCAATGCAGATGCCAGGCGGAGTGCCAGTGGCGACAGTGGGAATCGACAACGGAAAAAACGCCGCGCTACTCGCGGCCAGAATTCTAGCGCTCGGCGACGAAGCGCTAAGAAAAAAATTGGGCTAATGAGAGAGCAGGTCAAAGAGCCTGCGCGCGATTTCGCGCTTGCTTCCCTTCATTTTTTCCGGCACTCCCTTTTTGGAGATTATAAGCACCTCGTTCGTATCAGCGCCGAAGCCTGCGCCACTTCTGCTAACGTCGTTCGCGACGATCAGGTCCGCGCGCGACTCGAGAAGTTTCTTTCTCGCCCTCTCCCTCAGCTCTGCATCGCTTACGTTGCTTTCAGCCTTGAACAAAACCATGCGCGCGCATCTCCTGCGCGCGACCTCGCTTATTTTTTTAAGTGGTATGAGCTCGAGACTGAGCGGGGTTTTCGAGGAGATTTTCCCCCTTTCTTTCCTCACCCCGAAATCAGCAGGCGCGCCGGTGAGGATGCAGATGTCGGATTTTGTTCTCCCAAGCGCGCCTACGGTTTCATCGTTCGTTCCAGCGCCGATTGTTTTGACGTAGTTTGGAATTTTTGTTTCGGTGTAACCGCGTATAAGCGTCACGTCAGCCCCGCGGAGCCACGCCTCCCTTGCAACGGCGACGCCCATCTTTCCAGTGCTCGGGTTGGAGATGAACCGTATGTCATCGATTCGCTCGCGCGTCGCGCCAGCCGTGACGACCACCCTCTTCCCAGCGAGGTCCTTTTCCCGCACGGCGCGCACAACGTAATCGCAAATCTCGTCGGCATCAGCAATCTTTGCCTTCCCCTCGCTCAGCGTCGGCATTACGAATTCCGCGCCTGCGCGCCTGAGCTTTGCGATGTTCTCCAGAACAAAAGGATGCCTGTACATCGAAGCGTGCATCGCAGGCACGAAAATTATAGGCGCGCGCGAGCCGAGCGCGGTCGTTAGCAGAGTCGTGACCGGCGTGTCGTCAATTCCGTACGCCGCCTTTCCAATAGTGTTCGCGGTCGCAGGTGCAACAAGGACAACATCAGCGCGCGCGCGTCCGCCTGCTTCCCCTGCGAGCGCAACATGCTCAATCGCGCCTGTGAGTTCGGTCACAACTTCGTTCCCTGTCGCCCATTCCATTAGATTCGGGTGTATGATTTTCTGCGCGGACGGGCTCATCACGCAGAAAACCTCTGCGCCGGCGCGCATCAGTTCGCGCGCAACATCCGCGCTCCTCACCGCGGCGACGCTCCCGCACACGCAGAGAACAATCTTTTTTCCTTTCAGCTCGCCGCTTCTAGTGCCGATGATGTCATGCGATGGATGCGCCATCCCACCAACTCGTCAGCCGTGCCGTTTTCTTATCATGTACGCGATGACGTCCTGAAGCCCGTATATCTTGGCGAACGCGCGCGCCTCCCTCTGGCTCCACACGCTCTTCGCCTTGTCGTAACTAGACAGATAGGAATCATAAAGCGCGAAGTTGCTCGCCCTCCCGCTCACGCGCGCGCTTCCCTTGTAGAGTTTCATGAGCACGCGCCCGCTCACGACCTCCTGGGACTTCTCTATGAACGCGTCAATCTCCTCGCGGAGGGGAGAGAACCAACCGCCGCCGTAAACGAGCTCGCCCCACGCCCTGTCGATGTAATCTTTCACAGCAAGTTCCCCTTTGGTAAGCACGAAAGTCTCGAGGTCGCGATGAGCCCTGAGAAGCACGCTCGCTGCAGGATATTCGTAAACCTCCCTGTTCTTCAGCCCGATAATCTTGTCCTCTATATGGTCGCTTCTCCCAACCCCGTTCCCACCAGCAATCCCGTTCAGCCTCTCAATGAGTTTCACACCGCGCGCAACCTCCTTCACCTTCTTCCTCTCATCCATCACCTTCATCTCAACAGGTATTCCTTTTTCAAACTCAATCTCAAC
>JBFMAP010000079.1:0-5010 GCA_040755655.1 Microcaldota archaeon | reverse complement strand
TTTCCCCTGTGTGAACGCCCATCGGGTCCACGTTTTCCATGTTGCAGATTGTGATGCAATTATCACTCGCGTCGCGCATCACCTCGTACTCAATCTCTCCCCAGCCTATCGCGCTTTCCTCAATCAGCACCTGGTGTATGGGGCTCATCCGTAGCCCGAACTCCATCATCCGCGCCAATTCCTTTTCATTGTAAGCAGTACCTCCGCCAGTTCCGCCGAGCGTGTACGCAGGCCGCAGAATAAAGGGATATTCGCGCGCACCTGCGAACGCGAGCGCGTCCTCAACGTTATTCACTGCCGCGCCCTCGAGAAGCGGCTCTCCAATTCTCTGGAGCATCGCGGCGAATTTTCCCCTGTCTTCAGCCTCCTCAATCGCGTGAATTCCGGTTCCCAGAACCTCGACGCCGAATTTTTTCAGCACTCCAAGATTCGAAATCTCCACTGCCAAATTAAGCGCGGTCTGCCCGCCCATCGTCGCAACGAGCCCCTGCGGCCTTTCCTTCTCAATAATTCTCTCGAGAAAATCCGCGCGCAGCGGCTCTATGTAAACAACATCCGCAATATCCGTATCAGTTTGAATTGTCGCGGGGTTCGAGTTCACGAGGACTACTTCAACCCCCTCCTCGCGCAGTGCAGTGCACGCCTGCGAGCCGGAATAATCGAATTCGGCGGCCTGGCCTATCACAATCGGCCCGCTCCCAATCACGAGCGCCTTTTTTATGTCCTCTCTTCTAGGAATCAAACCACCTTTTTTAGTAGCAGCAAGTTTTTCCATCGAGCGCGTTTTTTCCTTCCCTTAGCGCGAGAACGGCTATGAACAATCCGGCGAGCGGGTCAGCCCACCACCATCCAAAAAGGAAATTCAAGCCGATTCCGGCAAGAAGGGCGACTGACATGAGCACGCAGAGGAGGGTCTGCCTTGAGTCTGCGACCAAGGCCTTGCTGTTTATTTTATGCCCCAATTCATGCCTATATTTTGCCAGGTACGGCATTACGATTATGGAGGCAAGGGCAATCAACATCCCTGGGATGGAGGCTTCGGGCGTCTCGCGAAACAGGAGTTTTCTCGCGGATTCGAAAATAACGTAGATTGAAAGCGCGAGGAATGAGAAACCCACCAATTTGAGCGCGAGGCGTTCGTACCTCTCTTCTTCCTCTGAGGAGACCTTACCGGTTTTTCGCAGTCTCCAGGTCACGATTATCGTGGATGCCGATTCAACCAAACTGTCCAGGCCGAAGCTGACGAGCGCGATGCTCCCTGCGATTGAACCGAAAAACAATGACAGCGCTGCCTCTGCTAGGTTGTAAGCCAAAAGCGCGTACTGCGCGACAAGCGCTTTTTTGGTGTCATGTCTGTTGGGAATCAACTCACCTTTTTTCTTTGCGAGAATTATTTCTTATTCGCGAGCAGATACAGCAGTATTGCTTTCTGTATGTGCAGCCTGTTCTCGGCCTGGTCCCAAACCACTGAGTGCTTCCCGTCAAGCACATCAGAAGTAATCTCCAATCCTCTGTGCGCAGGGAGACAATGCATCACGATGCAGTCCTTTTTCGCGTGCGCGAGCATCTCCTTGTTCACCTGGTATGGAACGAACGCCTTCATCCTCTCGGATTTTTCCTCCTCCATCCCCATGCTTATCCACACGTCGGTGTAAATCACGTCCGCGCCCTTAACCCCTTTTGCAACATCACTCACAAACTCCACTTTCACGCGCGATTTTTTCGCCTCGCGCACATACTCGTTATTTGGGGGATAGCCCGCAGGCCCCACCAACGCGACGTCCATTCCCATTTTTGCAGCAGCAAGCATCAATGAGTTCGCAACATTGTTCGCGCAGTCGCCCACGTACGCGAGCTTTGCCTTTCTCTTCAACTTCCCTTTTTCCCTAATCGTTAAAATGTCCCCGAGCGCCTGGCAGGGGTGCTCCAAATCCGTTAATCCGTTTATTATGGGGGCGCGCGAATGCTTCGCCATCTCCGCAATATCAGAGTGCTTGTAAAGTCGCGCCATAATCACGTCCGCATAGCGCGAGAGTGTGAGCGCGGTGTCGTGGAAAGTTTCCCCCCTGCTGATTTGGCTGCCCACGAAATCCAAGTAGATCGCATGGCCTCCCAACTGCGTCATCGCCACCTCGAATGAGACGCGCGTTCGCGTGGACGGCTTCTCGAAAAGCATCACGAGCGTCCTGTTCTCGAGACGGCGCCTCTCCTTCCCATTTTTCAACTCTTCCGCTATTTTCATCATCTCGCTTATCTGCTTCGCGTTCAGTTGCCTTACTGTCAGCAAATTCATAACAACCACCTCTCGAACATTTCAATTATCCATAAACTCATTACAAACTCTCGACAAACTCATCAAATAAATATCCAGAATCATACGGGCCAGGGTTCGCCTCTGGGTGATACTGCACTGCGCGCGCAGGAAGCTCGCGGTGGCGTATCCCCTCAACAGTTCCGTCGTTGCAGTTTGTATGCGTGACTTCAAATTCGCGCGGAAGGGATTTTTCATCAACCGCGAACCCGTGGTTCTGGCTCGTTATGTAAACTTTTCCAGTTCGCAAATCCTTCACCGGATGATTTGCCCCGCGGTGCCCGAATTTCAGTTTGTAAGTCCGCCCGCCGCCAGCATACGCGAGTATCTGATTCCCGAGGCATATTCCCAAAACAGGCAATTTTTTCATCAGCGCGCGCACCACTCTCGCAATATATCCCAACCTCGCGGGGTCTCCTGGTCCATTTGAAATAACAATTCCGTCAGGCTCGTGCCTCATTATTTGTTTCTCTGTCGCGTTGTGGGGGAGCACGACCACGCGCACGTCCCGCTTCACCAGCTCGCGCACGATTGACATTTTCGCCCCGCAGTCGATGAGCGCGACTGTTTTCGCGCCTGGCCCGAACTCCTGCGTGCGCTTGGGCGACACTTTCTCTACGAAATTAACCGCCGAGTAGTCAAGCTCGCGCGCCTTTTCCAGCAACTCGCGCACGTCCATCTTTCCATTATCAACTGCGATGCACGCAGGCATCACCCCGAAATTTCTTATTTTCCGCACAAGAGCGCGCGTGTCGATGCCGGCGATTCCAGGAACGTCATTTCTCTTCAAAAACTCATCAATAGTCTCTCTCGATTTCGCGTGCACAGGGCTCGCGCACGCCTCGCGCACAACGAACCCCTCCGCGTGAATCCTGTCCGATTCAAAATCTTTCTCGCTTATTCCATAGTTTCCAATAAGGGGATAAGTGAGAGTGAGAATCTGCCCTGCGTACGAGGGGTCTGTGAGCGCCTCCTGATACCCTGTCATCGATGTGTTGAAAACGAGCTCCCCTACCGAAACCGCGCTAGCGCCAAAACCCGCGCCGTAATAAACAGAGCCATCTCCCAGAACCAGAACCCCGCTTTTTCCTGACTTTTCCAACGAACCCAACGCTACTTTAAAAGGATGAAATTTTTAAACCTTGCGGGCGCGTGCGCGATTTATTTTTGCTGCTTTTTCTTGCGCACTATTTTTTCGGACTGTGGTGATGGTGAGAATATTTTTAAACTTATACAGAGATACGCTATTGCTGACGGCTGGTCAGGGGGGACTGGTCAGATGAATAAAACTCATTTCGTATTCGTCGCGCTGGTGCTGTTTGTGGGCGCGGTGCTGTTCGGTTGCGGCGGGCAGGCCCCAGAGGCAGAGGTTAAGTTCGTGTGCGCGGATGGTAGCGTTGTGAGTAATAAAACATTGTGCCCTGGTGCGCCTCCTGGAACAGGGGCGCCAACAGGCGCGCCAAGCGCTCCAACCACGCCTGCGGCAGGAGTAATGACCACTGAGATGGAACTTTCTGTGTGCGCGGATATGCCTGAGGTTCAGGGGATGTCCTTGGAGGCTTACTGCATAACGGGGCTCGCAGGAAAGCATAAAAACACCTCATTATGCAAAAAACTGGGAATGGACGAGAGAAAAAATTGCTATGCATTGGTTGCTGAAGTCTCGAACGATGTGAACCTGTGCGCAGAGGCAGGAACAGGGAAGGACCAGTGCTATCAGCAATATGCGAATGATATGAGGGATGCGAGCGCGTGCGATAAAATAAGCGATGTCAATTACAAGGACTCGTGCTACAACGGTTTGGCAAGCAATCTGGGCGACCCTGCGCTGTGCGACAAGATAAGAAACGTCAATCAAAAGGACAGCTGCTATTGGAGCATGGCATCGCGCTTAGGGGATTCCTCATACTGCAACAGCATAACAAACAGCGACCAAAAGCAGAACTGCCTGCAGAACATACAGGGTATGGGGGGCGGCGGAGTGCCGAAACCGCCGGGTTGAGGTGATGAAATGAAGGGGTACGTGGTTTCTCTCGAGAAGGAAACAAGGGATAATTCCGATTTCCGCCGCGTGCTTTATACAGGGAAGCACAGCCAGCTCGTGCTGATGAGCCTGAAGCCCGGCGAGGAGATAGGCGAGGAGGTGCACGAGGAGATTGACCAGTTCTTCCGCTTTGATGAGGGCGAGGGAAAAGTGATAATAGACGGTGTGGAGCACCGCGTGGCTGACGGAAGCGGGGTGATCGTTCCAGCGGGCGCAAGACACAACGTCGTGAACACCTCGGAAAGCGCCGACCTAAAACTCTACACAATCTATTCCCCGCCGGAGCATCAAGATAAGGTAATCCGCCACAGCAAGAAGGATGCCTTGGCAATGCCAGAGGAATACGACGGCAGGCCCACGGAGTAGCCATATCAAAATGATATCTTTATATATCTATTTGATATATACACTAGTGCAAACGAGGTGGGAATATGACGGACATTCTGGTGCGTCTGGACGGCTCCGTGGAGGAGACTCTGAAGCGGCTCGTGGAGACGGGTTTTTTCAAGACGAAGGCAGAGGCTGTGCGCGCGGGCATACTCGAACTCGGCAAGGAATACATGGTTGTGAAAACGCGCGAGGAGCTGATGGACGAGCTCGCTGTCGCGAAGATGCAGAAAATGGAGGACGAAATCAAGTCCGGGAAGAGAAGAAC